>CAYYYO010000022.1:4449-9177 GCA_964476295.1 uncultured archaeon
AAGGAAAAAATTCTGTGGATAATTTTGGGGGCTTCGACTGTATCCATAGTTATACTGCTTCTATTCTCTCTTGTTTTTGGCATTTAAACTAGAGAGCTTATGAGGGATGTATAGTCAAAAATATGAAAGAAATAGAGAAGGAACGGCATGAGAATAAGGATTGATATAGCAATCACAATGAGTACAATAAATGTCTTCTTTAACCCAGCTTCATGGCAGCCCCAGATGAGCCCCACAGCCAAACCCCCAAGGTGACCAACATGAGCAATGTTTGGATCGCCTGTAACACCAAAGAAAACCGCGAGTATGTCAGAAAATATGAAGACCAGTGCAGCATAAATTACAGGTATTGGAATTATTGATGGGAAAAATATCAATTCAAAAGGTTTTTTTATCATCGCTACTCCCATCACAGCGAATATTGCAGCAGATGCTCCCACAATATATTCCGTTGGAGGATAGAAAAATATGCATACAATGTTTCCCGCAATACCGCCCAGTAAAAATATACTCAAGAGTTTTCCCTTGCTTTCAGTTTCTTCCAGAACTCTTCCAAAAAAGAACAATGCTATCATGTTCAAAAGAAGGTGACCGATATTTCCATGAACGAATATTGAAGTCACAAGAGTCCATATCTTTCCAGAGAAAAGATTTTCCCCGGAAAACCCGTATGCCTTGAAAAGTTTATTCTGTTCGGCTTGAGAGTGCTGCCCGAAAAAGACAAACACAATAACGCAAATTAAAATAATTGTGTAAGTGATTTTCATGTTAGAAAATTAGTTTTTTTATTATTAAATATTAACAATCTGGCATGAGCAGGGGACTTTGTATGATGCTCTTTTGAGAGCTTCCCTGGCGATATCCTCCTTGCCCTCCGGGACCTTAACTGTTATCAGTTTCTGGTCTTTTTTTACAATCGCGGCGAACCCTATTGGCTTGCCGAAAGACCTTCTCATTCCCTCCTGTAATCTGTCTGCTCCTGCCCCAGTGGCTATGGGGTTTTCCCTCATAACTTGGTGCGGATATACAAGAACCTTGAGGAAGTATCCATCTTTTCCCAGATTTTTATTTAAGTATTTGTTTGCATTGGTTCTCGCTGCTTCCAGAGCATTGTGTCTTATCTGTACTCTTTCTTTTGATACAAGCGTAAGAGTTTGGGGAAAATCACCCTTAGGGTTTCCCACTTCAAACTTAACTATTTTCGAACCAGGAACGCCCTTAATGTATGACTTTCTTGGCCTTCTTTGAGATATCCGGGTATATGGCCTCTTGGGTTTTTTGTAGCATCTTCCAGGTCTCAATGACATTTTACCACCGAATAACTTATCTTTAAAGAGATATATTTAAATCTTTAATCCTTATATTTTTTTGGTTCCTATGGACAAAAGGCCTTCTAAAGATGACTACTACCTGAAAATTGCAGAACAGGTATGCAAAAGAGGAACATGCATCAGAAGGAGATATGGCGCTGTCATAGTAAGAGATGACCAGATAATCAGCACGGGTTATGTTGGTTCTCCCCGGGGAACTCCCAACTGCATAGATTTGGGAGTATGCAAAAGAGAAGAGTTGAAAATTCCCAAAGGTGAAAGGTATGAGCTTTGCAGAAGCGTTCATGCAGAAATGAATGCTGTCATAAACGCCGCACGGGCCGGAGTAAGTGTTCTTGGTGGGAAACTTTACCTTTATGGGGAAGAGGTAAAAGATGGTTCTCCAACAGAGCCGGAACCATGCAAACTTTGCAAGAGAGTAATTATAAATGCCGGCTTGGAAAGAGTTATACTCAGGAGAAAAGATGGTGGAATGAAAGTTATAAAAGTGGAAGATTGGGTAAAAAGCAGTGATATTTAAAATGGGTTCAGAAACCTGTTCCAGAAAGTGTTTTCCTTTTCCTTTTTTTCCTTTTCTTCTATCTTCATCTTCTTTATATTCTTTTTTATTTTTTCTTCCGTTTCCTTGAGGGTAGAAGCATTGTTTCCTATTCCAGAAGTGTTTCCGAATCCTATGACCAGAATAGTCTCTTTCTTTGGACCTTTTCTTATAATTTCCTTAATTTTGGCCTGCACCTTAGGAAGGGATTTGTAAACATCCTCTATCATGGGGTAGATTGCAGTTTCACTAACCTCTTTTATTCCTATGGAATCCACTGGTATTCCTTTCCTCAAAGCAACTTCTTCTATCTGAAAGCCGTGGTAGGCAATCACTTCATTTCCCCTTTTGCCGACTCCAACTCCTTCCATAACCATTCCGTTCTTTTCTCCCTCCAGCGCTCCCGCAGCATCAACGGTTATTATCCTGTCTATCTTATATTTTTTGGAAATTTTTTGGACAAATTTTCCAGGATATCCTATAGTTGTTCCTGGCCCAAGGGCCTTTGAAAGAATAACTGTCTTCCCTTCAATTTTTTGCACAGAATAAACAAACTGCTCTTCCTCCATTTCAACAACTTTGGCCTTGCTTGGAATCATAGATGCTATGGCCATTGGCCCTATCCCATCTCCTATCGGGGCGTTGTCCACAAAAGCGTCCACAGATTTCTCCAGAGCATCTGCTATCTTTTTTATCAGAGGTATTTGCATCTGGATTATCATTGCCAATTGAAGGATTTTGTACTTCTTTATAAGTTCAAGATAATGCCTTATTATCTTTACTATCTGGTAAATTCCTGCGTTGTGCTGAATGGCTGCGGCCACATCCTTCCTTTCTTCCTTTGAAAGGTTCGGAGCTATCTCGCCGACAAACCCCAGTTCCCTCTCTTCAGCGTGTTTTATTACCATATGCACTTTTTCAACAATCCCATAAGGGTCCATGTCCACGGGAACTCCTATGAAAAATTCCATAAAGTCCCTCACTTTCTGCCTTAGTTCCCTAGTTGGCTTTTTGGATATTTTTTTAAGAATTCTTCTTTCTCCTTTTTGAGCTATTTTTTCCAGGTCTGCAATGTCCTTCTCTATTCTCGTAACAACCTGGTAAATCATCATTCTTGGATAGAAGAAAATAAAAACGAAAAACATAAGGAACCATAGAATACTGCCTATCCAGTCTCCTCCCCCACCAAGTTGTGACATCATTTTAACACTTTAAAGAGTTTTTGAGTGTAATCTATTTTTTCAATTACTCCTTTAAATAGGTTTGCTAAAGCTCCGAATAAGAAGCATATAATTTATATAAACCTTATATATAATTTAATATGGCTGATTGGAAAATAGCTCTGGTCGTATTGTTTGGACTCCTTTTAATAACATTCGGTCTCTTCACCGAAGCTGGAGTAAACGCTGGAAATCTTGGCGAAAGAGTGATTGATGTTCTAAGCAAAAAAATTCCATTTGACTTTGGATACACTGAGGAGGGCAATATAACCCTGAGCGGAACTCTATACCTAAAGGAGCTTGACCTCAAAACAATATCGCTGGAGGAATTAAAGGTGGGCTATGAGCCGGTGTACCAGGATTCCGATATTTTCATATCAGAAACCAAGCTTACCACAAGGCCCTATACAGAAATAGAACTGTCTGGGTATGAAGGCACGTTCCTTCTCAATGAGACAAGAGTTAAAATCGATGGAAACGCGGAAAAAACATCAGTGAATGGAATAAGGTTTGAAACTGTAAAAAAGCTTATCCCTGTAAAATTGGATTCCCTTGTTTACAAGAACATTTACATAAAAAAGCTGGATATGAACAGGTTTGAAATTGATGATGCCTTGGGAGAAATAGAAATCCAAGGAAAGGTAAGAGTTGAGCTGAAGGATGAACCACTGAAGTTTGAAGGGTTTTCCGGAAGTTTGAATATAACAGAAGAAGGTATTATGATAAGAGGCATGGCGAGACATATATTCATTTCTGGAGAGGATTACACAGCAAGCATAAGCTAGTCTTTTTTCTTTTTCAAATCTTCCTCTATCTCTTCTTCAATCCTTTTCCTTTCTGATGCCTTTCTCAAAGGAGAGGTCACTACTGCAAGGACCTTTCCTACCCCCTTCAGGAACACTGCCAGAAGGTAAAGCGTTACAGCAGATGTTGCATAAAAGATGAGATTGCCTATTGTTATCGGAATTGACCACCCGAAGAGGAAATTCATCACAAAAGGAAAGATTAGCCCCGCTATCACTACAAGAAATATCCTGAAGGCAAGTCTTACCAATTTGTACAGAAGAAAGAGTACGACAGCAAAAATTATGAAAGTCAGAATGCTGTTGGTCTGGAAAAAATTTATGAAATTATCTATAAGGGACGGCAGACTAAACTGTTTTGCTATCTCTGTGATTAAGCCTGTTATAAAACCTCTCGGCTCCATGATTTATATTTCTTTTTGACAAATATATAATTGTCCCGATGAAGAAGCCAAAGACACAGATTTCATTTGTGTCAAATTATTAGGAGGTGAGCTGAGGGATTCTAAACTTATGTGTAAATTTTTTAAATCTGCGTTTTCATAAAATATTATGCCGTGTGGGGTTAAGTTCATCGTTGTGACAGGTGGAGTTCTCTCTGGCCTTGGAAAAGGCCTTTTCATGTCTTCTCTGGGTAAACTTCTTCAGTCCCGCGGTTACAAAGTTGTTCCAATAAAAATAGACCCATATGTGAACGTGGATGCAGGAACCATGAATCCGATAGAGCATGGAGAAGTTTTTGTCATGGATGACGGGTCGGAAGTGGATATGGACCTTGGTAATTATGAAAGGTTTCTTGATTTGAAGATGACCAGCGACTCGAACATAACCACTGG
>CAYYYO010000023.1:0-8930 GCA_964476295.1 uncultured archaeon
GGCCTCAGTTCCTTTGAGCCGCATTTCCTGCACTTAACTTTCCCTGCCCTTACCTTGAAGCCATCGGCTCTTATTTTCGCTTTGCATTTTCCGCAGATGAAGACGCGATCAAAAAGTCTTCTTTTGGCTTCTTCTTTAATCATAAAATCACCATACTGACTGTTAAGTTTTGTAAAGAAAGTTTAAATAGTTTTCATTTTTTTCAATCTTTTTATTCTCTCCTCTATGGGCGGATGAGTTGAAAACAAGCGAGCCAGTCCCTCAGAACTGAGAGGATTGACTATGAACATGTGCGACGTGGAAGGGTTTACTCTAAGCGGATTTTGTTTGGCAGCTTTGCTTATTTTTTCAAGGGCAGATGCAAGACCGAGCGGATCCTTTGCAATCTTCGCCCCTCTTTCATCAGCCATAAACTCCCTGCTTCTGCTTATGGCCATTCTCACCATTCCAGCAGCAAGGGGAGCAAAAATCATCATTAGGAGTCCAAGAGCATTCCTGTCCCTGTCAAAAAGAAAGGCATAGGAAAGCCATGTTATTGCTCCACCTATAGTTGCTGCCAGTGTCTGCAGGAGTGTGTCCCTGTGTTTTATATGAGAAATCTCGTGGGCCAAGACTCCTTTTATTTCTCTTGGCTCCAGAGTTTTTAGCAGACCGAAAGTTACCGCAACAGCCGAATGCTTCGGATCTCTTCCTGTAGCAAAAGCATTTGGAACGTTTGCCCTTATCATATATATCTTGGGTTTAGGAATTTTTGCCTCATCTGAGAGTTCATTAACAATCTGATGAACCATAGCATTATCAGCTGCTGTAATTTCCTTGGCCCCATACATCCCAAGAACAATCTTATCTGAAAACCAATAGGAAATAAAGTTTACAAAAAAGGCGAGAATAAGAGCCATGAATGCTCCTCCCATTCCCCCCAGAAGATAACCTATTCCAAGGAACAGTCCTGTCAAAATAGCCAAAAGACCAAATGTCTTGAAAATGTTAAGTATCATGCACACCCCTCATCTGCTCATCATATCTTCATAATCTTCAAGCCAGTCTATCTGCTTCGTGTCTTTATTATTGTCTATGGCCTTTTTTATAGTTTTCGCAACTTCTTTTGCACTCATTTTTGAAGTGTCTATCTCCAAGACTTTTTGCCCGGTTTCATACGCCTCGAAAGCGCACACTCCAAGTATCTCTGCCTCCACGTTCTCCTGGACCTTCTTCTGAGGCCAATTCCTCTTTTTCAACCTTTCCTTGAGTATATCTGGCCTTGTCCTCAGGACAACTATTGTATTTGCATTTATGAAGTGTGAAAGGTGCCCGTCCACCACAGAGTTTTCCGGGATTTCCAGTTCCTCGAACTTTTCTGTATCTACGATTTTTGAATCTCTTTCCCTATCCATTCCAGTGACAAGGCCTTTCTCTTCAGCAAGTTTATTCAAATCTACATATTTGTAAGAAAGAAGTAAAGCAAGTTCTTTTGCCACCTTCGTTTTTCCGGTTCCGGGAGTGCCAGTAACAGCTATTATCATAACTGCTTTATTTTTGGTAAGGGAAATTTATATATTAACTGGACGTTAATTATTTGTATCTGATTGTGGGGGTTAAAAATGAGTTTGGAAGTGTGGACAGAGAAGTACCGGCCCAAGCGGCTGAAGGATGTTGTGAACCAGAAAGAGATCGTTGAAAGGCTGGAAGCATTCGTTAAGAACAAAAATATACCCAACATGCTCTTTGCCGGCCCCGCAGGAATTGGAAAAACCACTTGTGCCCTTGCCATAGCAAGGGAGCTTTATGGAGACAAATGGAAGCAAAATTATCTGGAAACAAACGCTTCAGATGAAAGGGGCATAGATACGATAAGGCATAAAATAAAGGACTTTGCAAGGACAAGGCCGATAGGAAATGTTCCTTTCAAGATTGCTGTTTTGGACGAGGCAGATGCACTCACTCCCGAGGCCCAGCAGGCACTCAGGAGAACCATGGAGAATTACACAAGCACCTGCCGTTTCATTCTCATAGCAAATTACAGCTCAAGAATCATTGACCCTATCCAGTCAAGGTGCGCTGTTTTCAGGTTTACCGCCATCGACCCCGAGAAGAGCAAGAAGTATCTCAAAGAAATAGCCAAGAAAGAGAAACTTCATATGGATGACAAGTCCTTTGATGCAATCCTTTACCTCGCAGAGGGGGATATGAGAAGGGCCATAAACCTTCTGCAATCCGCAGCCGCTCTTGGAAAGAAGATAACGGAAAAAACGGTTTATGATGTGGCAGCCCAGGCAAAGCCAGTAGATGTAAAGGAAATGATTGAACTGGCTCTAAAGGGAAAATTTATGAAATCCAGGGAAAAATTATATGACCTTCTGATAAATCAGGGAATTTCGGGGGAAGATATAATCAAGGAGATACACAGGCAGGTTTACGACATTGACACAACAGAAGAGAACAAAATAAAAATAATTCAACACCTCGGAGAATATGAATTCAGACTAAATGAGGGCGGGGAGCCGATGATACAGCTGGAATCATTTCTGGCACAGGTGGCTGCTTTGAAAGGATAAATAATTTAGCTTATAAGAATTTTATTGGGGGTTTAATGGAAGTAAGTTATATGATAAAAGATCCGAGTATAGATTTTGAAAAGTATGGACAATTTAATTCTCTGATAGAATGTATGATAGAAGAAAGTTTGAAATATAGCTCAAAGGGTTGCTAAATGTTTGGTTTTTATCCCGAAACAAGTATCATGTATTTGGGAAAAAACAAGAATCCAAAACATCAGATTCTTCATACTCTGGGCATATCAGGGGTATATGAAGGAGGAACTTTACTTTCTTCTGAATGCCTTGCAAGATACTTGTTGAATCAGGCAGGAAGCCCCCTCGATTCAAGCTGGATGTACTTTACTCGTGAAGATAAGATTGAGTTGATTGAAAGGTTTGCAGACAGACTGCCTTCAATCGGAAAATGGAATATTGAAGAAGTGGAGAAAAATGTAGATGATTTGTACTCACTGGTTATAGAGAAAAAAATTGAAAATATTATAGATGAGTTCATAGAAGATCTGAAATGAAATCATTCCTTTTCTGTAAATTCATCCAGGGTTGGTTTAAAATCCTCGTTCTTTTTTATTTCTCCTCTTGCCCTGAGAATTTCCCTTGCAAGAAGATAGTATAACAAGCCAATGGATTTTTTTCCTTTGTTGTTTGCAGGTATTACCAAATCGATGAACTGAAGGTCATTGTACGTATCGCATATTGCGACTATTGGAATTCTCTTGTCAGTGGCTTCCTTTATTGCCTGCCCATCTGCCACGGGATCCGTTACGATAATCACATCCGGCTCCATGTAATCCTTGAAATTGGGATTGCTCAGTGTTCCCGGGAGAAATCTTTCAGTCACGGCCTTTGCACCTACAACTTCTGCAAACTTTTTCACGGCTTTTATCCCATTTGCCTTTCTGCAGACAACCATTATATTTTTATATCTTGCCAAAAATCCGGCAGCTATCTTTATCCTCTCATCTGTTTTTTCTATGTCCAATACCGAGAGCCCATCCGGCCTTGTCTTGAATATGAAAGGTTCCATTCCCTTGGTTTTCATCCTCATGCCTATGTGTACTCCGGCTGAAAGATATTCATTCCTGTCTGCAAGTTCTGTCATATTACCACCTATGTGTTTAAAACTTACAAATTTAAATATGTTTCTTATTCGAATTTTGCCATTCTCGGCCGCTCAACTATTTCCCACAGTTCAAGGAGGCGGTTCATCTTTGCCAGACGCTCTCCGCCCCAGACACCCGTCTTCAGAAAATGCCCGAGACCTAAGGCAAGGTCTGCTATTATCGGGTCATTTGTCTCTCCGCTTCTGTGAGAAATAACAACTTTGTATCCCCTCTTTCTGGCATGTTCAGCAACTTTAATTGCAAGTCCTATGGTTCCGGCCTGGTTTGGCTTTATTATAATGGAATTGCATGAACCGTACCTGAGCCCTCTTTTCAGGCGGTCAATATTCGTAGAGAAAAGGTCGTCTCCACAGACAAGTATCTGCCTGTTCCATTTCAATAATTCTGCAAAACTGTTAAAGTCATTCTCGTGGAAGGGGTCTTCCACATAGTAAATTTTCCATGTGTCTATAAGTTCTTTCACTGCTTCCATCTGTTCCTCTGGTATTACCTCTTTTCCAAGCTTGTCGTAAACATACCTGTCCTTTGCCTTGTGGTAAAGGGAAGATGCTGCCACATCAACTCCAATTTTCGCTTCCAAGTCATCGGCTACTTCTGCTAACATGTCCAAGGTTTTTTCCTCATCTAAATCCGATATAAGGGCATTCTCATCATTTTTTCCAGCGAACTTTCCCTTTGAGAGCAGGATTGTTTTTATCCTTTTCATTCCCTCCTCACAGAGCTCTATTGCTTCAGGAAAGGTTTCTGCATTTACTGGTATAATGTGGAATTCCTGAATATCTGTTCCTCCCCCATGCTTTCCCCCGCCAACGACGTTAACTATTGGATACGGAAATGCTGTTTCCTCAAAATGCCTGTAAGGATCGCCTTTGGTTGAGGCCTTGAGAAGCGCTGAACTCAGGGCAACGCCAAGATGCGCCCCTATCTTTTCAAAGCGTTTACCTGCCATTTCTACAATCATTTCATCCATTACTTCAAAGTCATCTTCGTTAAGCCCGATGAAGTCATGTTTTATGCTTTCAAGAACCTGAAGGGACAGTTTTATGTCAAGGGTATATGCTTCATAATTGCTCCTGCTTTTTCCAGAGGGAGCTGAGCCATAAAAAATCCCAGAATCAGTGACAATCTTCACAAGAATCGTTGGTTCTCCCCTGCTGTTGAAAATTCTGAAGCCCTGTATATCCCTAATCATGAGATAGTATTGGAAAGACTCATATAAAAATTATTCAACCTTGGACGGCATCTTTCTCTTTATTGTTATTGGTATCAGGCCTTTTTCGAATTCTCTTTTTGAAAGTTCTATTGGGTCCAGCTCGTTTGACTTCGCGGGAACCAAAAGCGGCGCTCCCAGAGATATCTGGAGGGCTCTTGCAGAAATAATCCTTGTCTTTTCAAACCTTGTGTAATCATTCACATCCATGTTCTCTACCCAATGTATCTTAAATTTTCCTTTCCTTCTTCCTTCGGCATAAGCTTCTTCATGGCCTTTTCCTGTATCACTTCCAGTTTCTTCAGGAAGGCCTCCATTTCCTTTGCTTTTTCATCTATCTTTGTTAGGTCTATATCCAGATTTAAAATTTTAGTAATTACCTTTAAAAGCTTTTCGGCAGACCTCGGATCAGTTAAGATTGGGAATCCTGTGGTTTCTCCCATAAGGCACACGCCTTCCATACCTCTTTCCTTTCCAAGTCCTATCAGCAGACCGCTTGCCCCCACAATGTATTGAATTCTCTCTGTGGAAGAGTGAAAATCCACGCCATACTTCTCATACTTCTCTATGAGCTTTTCATCGCTTGCTGCTCCTAAAATTTCTATGTCTTTTGTTTCCTCTATTTCTCCGGTTCCGAATCCTCCCAGAGTAAATATCTTCTTTACTCCAAGATTTTCACAAAAATCAAGTATTTTTTCCGCTATGTCATAATGCCCCTTTGTGCTCACATCACCGCACTGGCAATCCCCTACGAGTATTATCAAATCTTCTCCTTTGGACTTGGGGTTTTTCCAGTAGTAAAACTCGTTTTTCAAAAGTTTTATTACGCTATCCTGAATGCTTGTGAAAGGTAAAAAGTAAGGAGAATGGAGCTCTGCTATTTTCTCCGCCTTCAACTGGTCTATTAAATACTGTGCAGTTATCCTTCCTACGCCGCCTATTCCTGGCAATCCCTCCACAAGAATGGGTTTTTTGGGCTTGACTTTCTTAATAACCTTTATGGCAGTTTCCATTAAATCACGTTAGTAATATTAAAGTTTTTATTTTATATACTTTTATTCTACTCCACAAAATTATCTTAATTTGGAAGCTTTTGCCCCCAAGATATTCTATTCCATAGACGCTCGTGAAAATAATAAATTATTAATTTGAGGATTAAGTCCAATAAGCCAACAACCCCTGCCATTATCATATTCCTTGTAAATGTAAAAACGAGAACAGATGTTATAAGAGTTGCAATCGCCCTGAATGTTAATGTTTTTAAAATGCTCCTTTTTCTTGTCTCCATATTCATCACAAAATAAAAGAGGTTACTCCGGGAGAGAATTTTCTATGTCCTCCACGGAGATGTTCTCTATGGCCTGGTCTAATTCCTGTTCCAGCATGCCTGCTGCCTGGTCTTCAAGCGTTGCTCCGGCTGCTCCTCCCGTTGCTCCGCCGGTTTCTTGTTGAACGCATCCGCTGGCAAAAATCACTGACACCACAAGCAGTATTGCCAAAAGTCTGGAAATCATTCACTCCCCTCCTTCCAGTTCTGTGCTTACCGGAAGATTGACGGCACTTGTTATTTTTGTGGCATTTATCTTTCCTGCGCTTACCCGATTAACTTTTAAGTTTCTGATTCTGGATCTTAAGGTCTGGAGTTTGCTAAGGAGCTTGGGCCTGCTTGTGATCAGTTGCTTCACTTCCGCACAACCCTCGTTATCAGGATTGTTCTGGCAGAAAGTTGTTATTTTTGTTGCGATTCTCCTGCAAAGAATTGAATCAGAATGGTTTTCGCAGTAAACCTTTGCCCTCTTTAACTCAAATGGTATGCAATACCTGTTTGTTGGATTCTCTTTACAGTAATCTACAAATTCCTGCCTGCACCTTGTATCGTCCATGTGTCCCCTTAGACAGTAAGCCCTGAACAAAGCTCTACACCTTCTGTCTGTGGGATTGTTCTGGCAGTACTGGTAAACCTTGTTTCTACAGTTGGTGTCATTTGGATTGTTCTTGCAGTATTCTACGACTTTGTCCTTGAGTTCACTTGCCTTTATTCTTCTTGCTCCCTCTATTACATAGATATTATATGAATTTCCGCTTAAACTCATTGTTCCTGCCCATACTTCTGTATCCCCTTTCATTACAGAAGATACATCAAAAGAGCCAACCTCTGTTCCGTTGGCATATATTTTTCCTGTAGCGTGTCCGTCTCCTATCGTTATGCGCTTTAGCCTGTATTTGTCTTCATCTGCTATAAGAACCCCAAGGTTTATCTCTGTTCCATTTGGGGATATGAACCTCCCTATTCCAAACTTTACTATCATAAAGTCCATTGGGTCTGTTGGAGATGCTGCGATTCCCTTGCCAAGAATCACATATGCTTTTGCCGTGGGGGCAGATACTGGATAAGGCCCTGTGGTCTCCTGGGCTATTACTACTGGAACGGCCATTAACAAAGCCAAGATTACGGCCATTTGTTTTCTCATATTGATCCTCCTTGTTTTCTTTATAATTTTTTGGTGACTGTGACTATATAAAATTACCCAGATACAGCCATTCTTCTGTACTTGCCGTACCTGTCTTCAGGCGAGAATTTTGGCGGGTGTGGAGTTCTTGTTGGCTCTCCGCACTTAGGACAGTGATCCTCTAAAGTATAAGTTCCGCATTTGGGACATTTTCTTATTACGGACATAAAATCACTGTTCCCCTGAAATTATAAATTCTCCACCCAGCTTCTTTACTTCTGATGAAAGCTCCTCTGTAACCTTCTTCAAAAATTTTTCCCCTTCTTTCGGATCCTTTGTCATCAAGGAAAGTTTGTATTTTGGAGCAGATATGTACTTTACAGAAATGCCTTTCTTCTCTACATCTGTAAGAACTTTTTTTATTTTATCGATCCCGTCTGGACTGTAAAATAAAAATTCAACATATTCTTCTATTTTCACTTCCGGAACCTTTATTTTCTCCTGCGCTATTCTGCATATTTCCTTTGCCCATTTTTTAGGGACGCCCCTGCTCTCTATATATTCCTGACCTTTCCTGAAGGCCAATTCAAAAACCTCGAGCATATCCCTGAAATTTTCCTGGATGTCAAATCCTATTTCTTCATAAATTTTTTCCAGCGTCATCTTCTTTTCTCTGGCAAGTATTCCCAACAGTTTTTCTCCCTTCTCATCCCTTTTCCATGCCTGCATTCTCCTGTTCTTCTGGTTTTCATCAACTCTCTTCATGCTTAAGGTTACGTGGTCTTTTTCCCTGTCGGTTTCCATTACAACACATACAATTTTTTCTCCAATTTTTACCCAATCCCTGACATCCCTTACCCACTTTCTTGCAACCTCTGATACGTGGACCATTCCCACGCGCCCGGGATATTCATCCAAACTGACAAAAACAGAATAGGGGTTTATATCCTTGACTGTTCCTATAACCAGTTCCCCCTTTTCAGGAAAATCATTCTTTCTTCTAACCATTGTTACACCTGTTTTATTTTGAACTTAAACTTATAAAAAGAATCATTCAAGTCTTTTTAATATTTTTGTTGTGAATTCCCCTTTGCCACCTGTGGACTTAGCAAGAACATTACCGCAAACAAGACACTTCACAACAGATGCCGGACTATCGAAAACTATCTGCTCGTTTTTGCATTTCTCACATTTCACCAGCAAAAAATTGCTTCTCGGCTCTTCCTTCACCATACCAACCACTAACTCTTCTCCAGTTCAAACTTTTTTACCCTGAAGCCCTGGCCTATTATATGCTCCTTCTTGCAGACCATGCACTGGTACCTCAGGTCAAGCTTCCTCGTGGGCTTTTCCCTTCCCTTCGGGTTAGGCCTTGGAAAGCCACCATAACCCTTCTTCTTTCTCAGGAACCTTCTCTGGTCCACGGCCAGCTTTCTTCTGCTTCTTGCCCCAACCTTCTCACGTCTAACCTTATGCTCCGTGTGCTTCTTGCAGTACGGACAATATTTAACAACCTTCTGGGGCATTTTCATTAAATCACCATATTTCTTTGAATGAAAAGTTGGGACGCGAGTCCCCTGATTTTCATTCT
>CAYYYO010000024.1:0-8482 GCA_964476295.1 uncultured archaeon
TTTGATCATCTACCAGGTGAAATTACATCTGACCTGACCGGAAGTATTGACAAACCTTTGCCCCTCAGGTTCTGGGAGATCGATCTTATTTTTAAATGTCCTGTTGTTGGGACATGTCTGGACATGTCCGAACAAAAACAGATACTCAAAAAGGCGGGGATTTCCCTCAAAAAAAAGAACCCCTATGAAATCCATGATACCATGGTGAGGAGTTCGGAAAGCGAGACCCCTCTCTCCCGCAAGATAGATTGCCTGCTCAACCGCAAGTTTAAAAAAGAAATAACCGCGTTTTTTGACCTTGAAGAAGATGAGCTCATGCAAATCTGGAAGTCCCGGTTTAAAAACGGAGAAATAGAAGGCCTCCTGTGGGTGGCTGCCACGCGACCTGATCTTTCAATTGAAAGTAAGCGGTCTCTCTTTGGGGACATCCATATGGAGATGCATCTCAATTCCGTCGAAAACAGGAAAGTGAGGCAACAATTTTCTTATCTTCAAAATAAAAATCAAAAATTAGCTCAAAGGCTTAAAGATTCAACCCGGGTAAGGAGAACATTAAAAAAAGAAAATGCAAAATTAGAAAGGGATCAGACGGAATTACGCAGACAATATGCCTTTCTTGAAAATGAAAACCTTTCCATTGAAAAGGAGCTGTCAATACTGAGGGGAAATACGGGGATTCTCGACCTTGAGGCTGAAAATCAACAATTACGGGACGAACTGGAGAACCTGTCAGGAGAGATAGGGGATTACCAACAACGCCTGGAGGATCTCCGGGTTCAAAATAATAAGTTACTGTCAAAACTTGAGAGCCAGCGTGAAATGAACCATCATTTGAAAAAGGAGATGGAAGAGATTTTAGCCCAGTTTTCAGCCCTGACCAGGTGTGATGAGACATGCCCGTCCTTTGATCTTTGCCGGAAACGAATCCTGATCGTAGGTGGTATAAACAGGATGGAATCCATTTACCGCCAGTTGATTGAAGATAATGGGGGAATATTTGAATACCATGACGGTCACATAAAGGGAGGTAAAAAACCGCTTGAGAACCGGATAAGGCGGGCTGATATTGTCCTCTGCCCGGTTAACATAAACAGCCACAACGCCTGTTCGGTAGTCAAAAAAATGGGTAAAAAGCACAGAAAATCTGTTCAGATGCTTACCGGTTCCGGTCTGGGCGTTATTTCTCAGGCCCTTTCTGAATGTCAGGAAGGTATAAGTAGTGCCTGAACGCTGTACAAGGAAAAGCGATAAAGGAGGAATCAAACCTATGAAGCATGAACAGACCACCCTGGCATCCTGTGATGGCTTTGGAAGTATTTCAAGTTGTAGTTGCGGCCTGTACCATATCCGTCTGCCGGGAATTTCCGTTCACCTCAGGGAAAAGGGCTTCGATCGTTTGGTGCAAATGATTTTTCAAGCAAAAGAGAATCAGGATTCATATCGTATAAATGATGCAAAACTAAAGAAAAGCCACCTTAAAATAGTAACCAACTAAAATAAGTTAGCGATACATCATGACTGGGGTGGTGAAAATCGCCGTGTATACAGATGTAATTTTAATCCCGTTTTTGTTCCATATCTTAAGGTTTCAGGTGTCAGGTGTCAGGAATGATGAACAGAGGCACTGTAACCTGAAACCTGACACCAGGCATACGGGAAGGAATAAATATGGGATATTTTTTAAAGCCATATTATGGGCAATTTTAATCATCCCACATCATAGCTAAGGGTTGTGAGGTAATACGTGACGGAAAAAGAAAAGATATTTGTTCAAAGAGTGATAGAAGAAATCTTACCCCTGGCAAGGATAAACCTGGAAAATATAAGACTGGAATTCAAAGAACGGGTGCTTTCTTCAGAAGAAATTGCGGGGAAGGATCTCATAGAAACCCTTGAATATGATAAAGATAGCGACACATTATGGTATCTGCCCCGGGATATAATCGCTTACGGACTAACCTCTTCCAAAGGTTTGGTTATGAAAGAGGTATTTAGAAACAAATATGCCCATGAGGATCTATTAGCAAATGACGAAAAGTTGGAATTTGTAGTTTTATTCAATATTTTTGATGTGTTAAGAGCAGTAAGTCTGGGGATAGCAGAGTTTATGGAGGCAGGAAAATGGATTAAAATCTTTTATAACAAAAAGCAGGAAATTATTGCTTTATGGGTGGATAAAGAAAAGATGAGAAATAAACCTTTATTTATCCAATATCTGTTAGGTCTCGTCTACAGATTTACTGAAGGTAAAGACGATGTAAGCATTGAAAAGAAAAAAGTTAAGGAATTAATTCAACTCACCTCGGATATTATTTCACCTTCGGAATTAGGAAATATAGATAGAAACCAACTATATAGAATTTTAAAACAAGAAATATGGCCTTATTTGGGAGAGTTGGTAAAAGATTCGCTCAGAAAGTTAACTCTGGAAAAGGCCTTAGAAAAGTCTTTCAGTCAGGGCAAGTATGGTTTAACAGATGAAGCTTTCGGCAAAAGAAATGCTTCTTTAAAATCAGAACCCGGGAGTACGCTATTAGAAGAATTAAAAGAGGAAATAAATGAAACGTACCGTCAGGAAAGAACTGCTTTAGAAAAAGAAGCAAAGAGCGAGCTGAAAAAACAGTTAATGGACGTACGTAAGGAATTTGGAGATAAAGGAGAATCAACCTATGAGATATCTGAAATGGCAACGGATCGCGAAAAGGAATCTGAGATTTCCCAGAAAGTCCAAACCAGAGCTCGTCTGCCGGAAATAAATATTCCAAAAGTATTATCCGGCATGGATACAGAATCAGGAGATGGCTGGGGAGGAGGGGATGGAGATGAGACAGGCAAGAAAATAGTTAGAAAATTGACCGGCCTATCCGGTAAACAGAGAATAGAATACAATCAGCTTAGAAATAGCGCCAGAGAAAAAGCATTGAGGGTAAACTTAAGAAGGCTTTTAGAGGATTTTGCGTGTAGCCGGAGAGGATGGGATTCACGCCTGAGCAGAGGAAAATTGGACTTACGCAAGATAGCGGAAGCCTTTGCCGGAGAGCCAAAAATATTTAAGAAAAGGTTAGGTAAAGCAGAACCTAAATGCATAAGATACTCTATAATTACTGATGTAAGCGGCAGTATGTTTAACGGTGTAAAACTCTTTTACGCTTTAGCTTCTTTAGTGGGATTTATGGAGGCCACGTCAGGATTGACCGACGAACTGGAGGATATTATAAATATAGAAATTGAAATAGTAATATTCTCATCCAATTGGCAAATAATTTTGGACTACGAAGAGAGAAAGTTGTCCCTGGGCGCCTTAAGAGAAAGATATCAAGTAATAACAGATATTAAGTCTTCAAGTATATTATCCGGCGGAACAGAAAACATCCCTGCAATAGAGGCTGCTATAAAGAGGATAAACAACCGCAACCAGCCTGAAGATATAAACACTATAATCATTATTACCGATGGAATATCAGCCAATATTAGAGAAATCTATGAACGACATAAAGATATTTTTTTCCTTCCCTTAGGCATAGGTGAGTATATGATTAAGATTGAGGAAAGTTATGCCCCTTATGGTAAAGCCATAGATCTGGAAGATTTGCCAAAGACAGTCTTAAATATAGGAAGAAAACAATTGGAAAGAATCAGACGTTAGTTGAACAGTGTGCATTACCAGTTTGTTAATTGCTATCCAAGACTTATTGGTTTCAGGTTTCAGGTGTCAGGAATGATGAACAGAGGCGCTGGCACTTGAACGGTGAATCGGTGAGACGGTGAGAAAGTGAGAAAAAGAAAGAATTCAGGAGTCAGAATCCAGAATGAAAGCGGAGTCGCTTGGCTCCGGCTTTTTTTAAAAGATCGAGCCGAAGGCGATTTCTTCTTTTTCTGACTCCTTACTTCTGAATTCTGGATTCTCGATCCCATGGTGAAAGATGGGCAGGTGGGAAAGTGAGAACCCTGACACCCGAAACCTGATTGCAAGGATTTGGCTTAAAAAATGAATAAGTTAATGTGTGAAAACCTTTTTAACAAATCGGTAATGCTCCGTTGAATAGAGGGAGATAGTGGATAATGAAATTGGAAACAGTTTTTTCCAGGTGTAAAAGCAAGGCAAAGATAGAGATGCCTTTTACTGTATCACACTTTAAAACCATAAATCAGGATAATATTGAGTATCTGGTTTCTACTCATCCTGAATATAAGAATTTTAAGATACGAAGATTTCCTCAGAACCAGTTAAGGACACCAAAAATTGAGATTTTAGAAACACCGACGAACATCAAAAATCTTATAAGAATATTGGAAGGAATAAATAATTGCCGTGGCGGAAAAGAAGGGGCAATATTAATAAATGGCGAGACGGGTTGTGGAAAAAATACATTGATTTATTATATTGCCAACCTTCTAGGCCAGGACGTGAGAGTAATCTCCTGTTCTGAAGATATGGAAGAAAACGAATTAGCGGAAGATATCTGGATTGTGAAGGATGAATCTGGCAATCCAAAAATGACAATTACGCCTTCTCCGACTGCCCAGGGATTGAAAGAGGGAAGTATTATTGTTTGGGATGAAGCAAACAAACTAAAACCCGGAGTTGTAAAAAAAGCAAATCCAATAGTTCAGGATAAAAGGATATTGGCTTTTAAAGGAAAAGAACTTTATGAAGCAAGTGAGGGCATGGTAATTGTTCTTACAGGAAATATAGGCGAAAGATATGCTGTAGACAAGTTTTCATCGGAGTTTAAAAATAGATTAGAAGTTATTGATATAGATTATCTGCCGCCTGAAGAAGAAAAGCAGTGGCTTTTATGGAGAAGAATTAATTACAGTCCGGGCAAACCAGCATCTGGTGAAGAAATAGATTTAATACATAACCTTGTCGGCGCTGCCAGGCAGATAAGAAAGTTTTATCTTGGAGAAGTCGAAAAAGAAAATGGAAAAGTCGAATATTTTGACAAAGGAAGTTTAATCTCCGTAGTTTTATCCACAGCCTCTTTAGAACAAATTATAGAACATATCGCCCATTTCCCGGAAGACATTCACAGAATCGGGGATATAATCAAAAGATATTATAATTACTTAGAAGAAGATGAAGATATAATCAGGAACATTGAAGCAATATTAGAGCCCAGAGGACTTGTCAAATCAGATAAATCTCTATTTTACTTTAAATCGGTGGCAATAGAAAACGATAATCAAAGTAAACACTTATCCTTTAGATACAAATATAAGAATAATGAGCAGGAAATCAAAATAGAGATCCATGCTCATGCTCCGGATAAAATAGAGGACGTTCCTTACAATTACGCGGTAGATTTAACCACTACCAATGCTTTGCTGCTGTGTGATGCCCTTAAGGATATATCATTGGGGAGACACCTGCAGTTTGTTGGTGAGCAGGGAACGGGTAAGGATAGAATCGGAAGTTTTATTTCTTATTTAACCCAGGGTCAAATAAGAAGCTATGGAGTCAGCGAAAATACAGACAGGTCTGACCTGTTAAGTTATAGAGCTATAGGAATGAGCAAACCGGGTGAAATGACCGAAGAGAAGGCAAGCCTGCCACAATTGATGATGGGAGACGGAAAAAGAGGTTTTATAGGCATATATCAGGAGATCAATTCAGCGCGGCCCAAGGTTCTGGGGGTATTTAATAATACCTTGAGATTTGGTTTTACAGAGTTGCCCGATAAGAGCACGGTCGTTGCAAACAAAGGTTGGCTGATTATAACAACTCGAAATCCTTATAGATCCGGATACAAAGGAATCAAGAGACTTTCTTTGGAATTTGAACAGAGATTTTCTACTCATTGGTTTGGCGATTTACCTCGAGATGAAAAAATAGAGATCATTAAAGGCGATATCAACAGACATAAATCTATGTATCCTCTTGATAATTACCATCTTCTAACAGAACAGTTTATTGGTAAAGTTACAGATCTGGAGGTTGCCTTAAGAGAAAAATACCCTGAAGCGTTGCCGGATCCGGTTAGCTTGAGAAACGTAAAGCGACTTTGCAAACATATTTCTCTATATCCCTATAACTTTTTCGATAAGAATAGATACTACCAGATTATCAATGAACATTTTTATTTTGAGGACAGAGAGCATAAAAAAATAGTTAAACAGGTGGCTAAAGATATCTTTGAAGATCTGCCGGAGGTCATTGACTTTAAAATCAGAACCGGCGATACGGATTTAGACAAGCTGTTAAAAGAAACCATAAAAGAAAAAGATGAATTGATTGCTCTTTCAAAACTCGATGAAATAGAATTTATGGTTCACCTGACTTTAAAAGGAGATTTGCACCTGCTCAAGAACATCGAACATTGTTTAGTTTACATCAAAGAGATAAAAAGGAATCCTGAAATAGATAAAAGCATAGAGAAAATAATACACAAATTGAATAAACGCGAAGCATCTGTAGTGAGAGAGCCTGTTGTTCTCAGGAAAAGGGTGGATTTTGACGAGACTATTTTTGATGAAACCATACCTTTTGTTCGAAAGCTAAGTCAAAGTATAGAAAAAAGATTTTACATGGCCAACAGGCTGAGACAGGGCCTAAAAATTGTTCAATTAGCAGGTCAAAACATATTACTTATCGATAGCAGGATTATAGAGAAAAAAATCGTTCCAATGGATTTTCTCGAAGGAAGAGATGTATCGCACAGGGAATTATTTAATTTTTTGATACTTGACGAGTTCCTGTCGTCATATCTGGAAACCGAAGTTAACAGGAGCATAGCATACAAAATAAGTTTGAATGCAGGAAAGATTAAACTTGCAAACACCTGTCAAAATGTATCTCAGTCCGGTTTGTCTTTTATAGACGTTGGGAAATACGGGTTTGAAGGATATCATTTATCCAATAAACAATTGGAAACATATTTAGAAAAGATAGTCGGCAGTCTCGATGTATCGTACAGTTATTGGCTGTTCTTCAAAGAAAAGGTCATTCCTGAAATAAGTTATGAGGATGAGATAATATTTTTATATACTTTATTATTCACTGTACAGGATGACCTGATCCTTGAGGAAGTCGAGAAAATCATAAGAGGCGGCATTTATGACTCACCGAGAATCTCTGATTCAAAAGACACTTTGATCCCCGTTTTTCGACCTATAGATGTTACAGAAGACAGTATGTTAAAAGAGTTGTTGAGAGCCGGTCAAAGTGAAGCAAAGAACATATCCGTTAAATGGTTCTTTGTAGCGGACGAAGTTTTAAAGGAGGAAGGTTTTGAAATCAGATATCTCTGGAAAAAAAATGAGATAGATGTCCGGATAAGGAAAAAAGACCGGGAAAAGCTCAATGACAGGGAGTTTGTAGAGAGCATTATATGTAAGATAAGAAAAATAGTTTTTGAGATAACGGAAACTATAACTAAAAGTATAACAAAGCAGGAGTTAAATGATAATCTTGAGAGACTGACATATTTTACTATTGACAACAATGTTCTTTATGCCGGCAGCGCGTATAACAACTCAATTTTTATTTATCGCCTCACAGATCAGAAATACATGGGCGCTATAACTAATGAGGTTTTAAACAACAGGTTAAATTATCCTCAAAGCCTGGCTATTCACGAGCACATTCTTTATATAAATAACAGGGTTAGCCCCTTAATTCTCAGATATCACCTAAAAGCTGATAAATACCTGGAAGCTATAACTATTAAAGGATTAAAAAGCCCAACGGCCTTAAGGATCCGCAACCATATTCTTTATGTCAGTTGCTCGGAATGCAAGTCGATTTTTATATATGACCTACTGAAAAATGAATATTTAGGCGCTTTAAGTATCAAGGATTTAAATGGGGCAACGGGCCTGGATATTGCCAGTGATATTCTTTATATCAGTAGCCGGTGGGACCATTTAATTTTGAAGCATGACCTTAAAACCGGGAAACGAATAGGAGCTATAACTAATGAAGATTTAAACAATAATTTAAGGGAACCCACAGACTTAATTATTCATGACAGTAAGATTTATGTCTCCAGCTTTTTAAGGGGATCAGTTCTTGTATATTGCCTCATAACCCATGAGTACCTGGGGTCTATAATTGCATCCGAGCCAACGTGTTTGTTTGTTCACAACGATATTCTATATATTAGCAGTGACAAAAATGACGTGATCTATAGGCGTTTGCTGCCGGGAGATCTGGTTGACACCGGGCTTAAGAAGTCCTTAATGCCAAGGAAATATCTAAAGCTCCATTATCCACAGTTCATTAACCATTGAATGGAGAAAAGGTGATAGTTGTGTGTAATCAGTGCTGGTTTAACTTGTAACTGCCTGCCCACACAGATTTTTGAGGGGATTATCATATAGATGTGCGATATTCTATTTGGAAGGAGGAAATAATGGCTAATCCGGAACACCTGACTAAGTTAAAGGAAAGCGTAAAGGCCTGGAACACCTGGAGGAAGAAAAATCCGGATATTCGTCCCGACCTCAGTGGCGCTGACCTCACCGAAATGAAACTCAACGG
>CAYYYO010000025.1:0-8067 GCA_964476295.1 uncultured archaeon
TTTCGAACCCCCGACAACTCGGTTAAGAGCCGAGTGCTCTATTGCCCGATTTTCTCAGACAATCAAGTCCATGAAAACTCCAGGCTGAGCTATGGGCCCATAATTTATAACATCTCTTTGTAAAAGAAAGTTTAAAAACTTATCTTATTTCAAGTTTTTTTATTTCAGAGTTTCTTTCAAGTAATTTTCTTATCTTTTTTATATTGCAGCCCATTCTTCCTATTATTTTTCCCTTTTCTTTTGGGTCTATAATCACTATCGCTTTGGAATCTTTTAATTCTATGGAAGTGTGCCTGGAAGAAAGCATATTTTCTATTAATTTTTTAGGTTCTTTATCGTATTCTATTACTTTAACCTGTCTCTTAAATATCTGCTGGAGTTTCTTTATGTTTTTTCCATTTTTTCCAATGGCTATACCGGCTTTTCCGGATTCTACTAAAAAATAGATACCGTTTTCATCAAATATACAGTCCAATACAGATACTTTTGTTTTCATTTCAAAAGTATTGATAAATCCTATGGTTTCCATGTCAAAACTTTTAGTCATAAAAACACTATTTTTCTTTTATTACAGTTAAGACTGATATATTGAAAGGTTTTCCGCATATTATTCCAAGTTGCTTAGAATCTCCATCAAATTCTTTATATTCCTTAAATTCTTTTTTCAGTGGCATGTCATTTGCTATTATTATGCTTTCAGCATTACCGCTTTTTAAGGTCTTTTTTGCCTGTTTGTAGCCATATAAAACTTTCCTTTCTTTTATAATTTTTTTAATTTCATTTTCGCTTGCCTTTTCCACTTTTGGCACCTCTCTTCTTCTGTTTGAATACAATTTCGCACAAAGCCGTTCCTACGGGGGCAACTTGGTTTATCAATATGTTTTCTATTATAGAGTCCAATTTATCTCTCTCTCCTTTCAGCGAAGCTTCTGTAAAGTGTTTTACTGTGGTTTCAAAGTTAGCCCTTGCCAG
Organism: uncultured archaeon; assembly: GCA_964476295.1. GTDB lineage: Archaea > Aenigmatarchaeota > Aenigmatarchaeia > PWEA01 > JAGHBM01 > JAGLWW01. The sequence goes on from CAYYYO010000025.1 coordinate 973, forward strand.
TACAGACCTTTTGCTACCTGCTACTCCATATCTCCCTATGGCATTTATTTCCCCTTCCATTGTCATTATATCAGCAGCAAGTATGATGTGTCTCGGGTCTACATCCAACCCCTGGTCAGCTAAGGTGTCACAAGCTTCATTTATTATCGCATTCCTAGCGGCTTCTATACCAAAGAGTTTTTCTATTTCATTTATGTTATTGGAATACACGCGTGTTGGATCAACGCCTTTTATATCAATAACTTTTTTGATGTTTGAACCTATTGTTGTTATTACCCAATCTTCACCTTCTTTAGTTATCATCGCCTGTTCTATTCCAACTAAACCTTTAAGTTTTATGTCAAAAAATTTAAGTTTTGCCTCTTGAAGGTCTTTTATGGTTGCATCATCCTTTTTTGATTTTAATTTAACTTTATTTTCATCAAAATAAATGTCATAATTTTTCAAACGTTTCTTAGCCATTTTTATTAGCTCTTCCTCTCCTATTTCCAGATCCTTTAGTTTGTTTCTATCTATCTTTACTTCTATAACAAGATTCACAAGGTCTATAACATCTTCCAAAACAATGTTTTTAATTTTTGTTTCCTTTATCATTTTTGCAATTTCCTTTGCCTTATCTTTTGTGTTATGTTCTTCATCAAGATAAACCCTCATTATAGGCGTTTTTGGAATTTTCCTTGCATCCAATATTTCTATCAATCTTGGAAGACCCAAAGAAACCTGTTTCACGACAGAACCTGCTGTATGGTAAGTACGCATTGTCATTTGCGTTGCTGGCTCAGATATAGACTGGGCAGCTATAACTCCTATGGCTTCTCCGGGCTCGTATTTTATTTTTTTGTAAATTTCTTCAGTTTTTTTCACTACAGCTTCTTTTTGTTTCTTATTTAGTTTATATTCTTCAAATGCCTTCTGTATCTCTTCTTTCAATTTATCAGGAAGAATTGAATTCAATAAGCATTCATCATTCATTTTCAATCACCGACTTCACTATATTTTCTATTTTTATAGTTCCCCATTCACTTTTTGATGGGTCTATTCCATCTTCTGCTACGTTAAATTGTACGATTCTCTTCCAATCATCCCTGACAGTGTAGTCATATTCTACTTTAAGGTCTTGAAGAGCATTAACCAATCTTCTTTCCATATAACCAGATTTTCTAGTTCTTAGAGACTTATCCATAAGACCTTCTCTCCCGTTCATAGCGTTAAAGAAAAATTCAAATGGGTTTAATCCGTCCTTGAAGGATGAAGGTACAAATCCCCTTGATTGTGGGGACAATTCCCCCTTCTTGAAATGCGGCAATGTCCTGTTTTTGTAACCTCTGTGAATTCTTTCTCCCTGCAGAGTTTGTTGCCCTATGCATCCAGCAAGTTGTGTTAGATTCAACATGCTTCCTCTTGCTCCGGATTTTGCCATTATAACAGCACAATTTTCTGGAAGGTTTTCTGATATTATGTCTGATGCGCCATCAACAACTTTTCTTAATGATTTCATTATGTTTGTTTCTAAGCTCTCCTTCAAAGTTTGTCCAGGAATAAGTTCCAACTCTTTATTTCTGTACTTGATTATAAGCTCTTTGCACTCCTTTTCTGCGTCTTTTACAATTTTTTCTATTCCTTTTTTTGCACTGTCTGGAATATCTTGGTCAGAAATTCCTATAGTGAATCCCTTTTCCATTAAAAAGTTTATTCCAAGTCTTGAAACTCTGTCAAGGAATTCCCTTGCACTTTCACTTCCATAATTTTTTTCTATATAATCCAAAAGCAACCCCTTTTCTCTTCCTATGGCCTTTGAATCTATAACACCTGTCTTCAATTCACCGTTTTTTATTTTTACATAAAGGTCATAAGGGCATTTTTCTTTTTTACATACATCACAACCTATGCAAGCATTACTCTTGAATTCTATGTTAAGACCTTTTGGAAGAATATAACTGAACAGTTCTTTTCCGCTGACATCTTTATCTATGATTTTTTCTATTCCAATGTTAGCTAAATACTGGACTGCCTTTTCTTTGGGTATTTTTGTTTCTTTTTTGGTTAACATATAATTCCCAGAAATGTGGTCTTGGATGCATCCTATGATAGGTCCTCCAAATCTTGGGCTTCTTATATGGTTTTCCACCAACATAAGCATTTCTGCTTCAGTTCTGGCCTCAACTGTTTGGGGAACGTGAAGATTCATTTCATCTCCATCGAAATCAGCATTATATGGAGCACAAACACATAAATTGAGGGAAAACGTTCTCCATGGGGTAATTCTTACTTTATGGGCCATTACACTCATTCTATGAAGCGAAGGTTGTCTATTGAATAATACTATATCGCCATCTTTCAAATGCCTTTCAACGATGTAGCCAATGTCTATTTCTTCTGCTATTTCATCTTTATTTTCTTCTGTTATTTTCTTTTTTCTGCCATCAGGTCTTATTACATAATTCGCGCCGTCTGATTCATTTGGTCCTCTTCTGACCATTGCCCTGAGGAACGAGATGTTCCTTTTATTAACAGTGATCGGTACAGTAAGTTCTTTTGCTACAATTTCTGGCACGCCAACTTCATTTATGCCTATATTAGGATCAGGCGATATTACAGTTCTTGATGAGAAATTCACCCTTTTGCCAGAAAGATTTTTTCTAAATCTACCTTCCTTTCCTTTTAGTCTCTGTGCCAAAGTTCTCAATGCCCTTCCGCTTCTATGTCTTGCCTGAGGTACTCCTGAAAGTTCATTATTAAAGAAAGTAGAAACGTGATATTGAAGGAGTTCCCATAGGTCTTCGATTATAAAATCTGGAGCACCGATGGTTATATTATCCTTGAGTCTTTGATTAATTCTTATTATATCCACTAATTTATGTGTAAGGTCATCTTCTGACCTTTCTCCAGTTTCCAGAGTTATTGAAGGTCTTACTGTAACTGGTGGAACGGGTAAAAGAGTTATTATAACCCATTCGGGTCTACCACCGTTAATACCCAAGAGTTTTAAGTCCTTGTCAGGTATTTTTTCCAGCCATTCCCTTATTTGGAGTGGCGTTAACGGATTTTTATCTTTGGTAAAGTTATATGGTTTATTTAATCTTATTTTTCCCTGTTTTGCACCACAATGAGGACATTTCTTTTTCTTTGCAATATAAAGATAATAAAGAGGATCTTTCTTTTTATTTATTTCTTCCTTTGTTTCAAGAACCCTGCCGCATTTTTCGCATGTTGCTCTCAGGAGACTGTATATAATTTTTATGTATTCTACGTGTATTACAGGTCTGGCCAATTCTATATATCCAAAATGACCCAAGCAAGTTCCAACGCTACCGCCACAGGTTCTGCATCTCATTCCTGGGTCGACAACGCCCAGTCTTGGGTCCATCACGCCTCCCTCTACAGGATATCCATCCCTGTCATAAAGGTCATACCTGTCTATTTCTGCCGCAGACATTTTTTTAAGAACTTTAGGTGAAAGCAAACTGAAATCTATGGACTTAATTTTTTCTATCATTTATTCACCCAGATTTAATTTTGGCATTATCATCATAGATTTTAATTCATCTAACATGAGCTTGAATGCATAGCTCATTTTAACTTCTTTTATCTTACTTTTTTTGCATATAGGACAATACTTTTTATTTTTTCTCCAGTCGTAAATTGCAACATTTCCACATTTTTCACATATCGGTATAAGAGCTTCGTCAGCAGAAAATCTCTCTTTCAATAAAATTGGTGCTCCATGTGCTATAAGGCAATCCTTTTCCATTTCACCAAATCTTAAACCTCCCTCGTTTGCTCTACCTTCAGTAGGTTGCCTGGTGAGTAATGTAACAGGTCCCCTTGACCTGGCGTGTATTTTATTCGCTACCATATGTTCCAATTTCTGGTAGTATATCATGCCAACAAATATTTCTACTTCCATTTTTTCTCCTGTTATACCATTGTATAGAATCTCTTTGCCATCTTCTTTGAATCCCAACTTCTTAAGACTTTTTCTTAAATCTTCTTCAGTTTCTCCATTAAACATTGTTCCATTTGCTATTCTTCCACTAAGTGCAGCTTCCTTCCCTGCCAGCATTTCAAGCAATTGACCGACAGTAAGTCTGGAAGGTATTGAATGGGGGTTCATTATTATATCAGGAATAACACCTTTGGATGTAAAGGGCATATCTTCTTCCGGAAGTATCAGCCCTATGACACCTTTTTGTCCATGCCTTGATGCAAATTTATCCCCTGGTTCAGGAATTCTTTCATCCCTTACAGTAACCTTAATCATTTTATCTCCATTCTGGCTTTCAGTGATTATAACTTTATCAACTATTCCTCTCTCTCCGTGTCTTAAAGAAAGCGATGTTTCTCTCCTGTTTTGAATTCCTGTTAAGAATTCACCCTTATTAAGAAACCTTAACGGGGAAGTTTTACCTACAAGCACATCACCGGCTTTCACTCTTGTCTCGGGGTGAATTAATCCATCTTCTGATAAGAATGAATATGCTTTTTCAGACCTGTAACCTCTTACATCCTTTTCAGGTATTTTTATTTCATCAACTTGTCCTCCGCCGTATCTTGTTTCTTCGGTTTGGTATGTACGGAAAAAGAAAGACCTTCCCAAACCTCTTTCTACGCTACCCTTGTTTATTATCACAGCATCTTCCATATTGTATCCTCCATAACATAGAAGAGCTATTACAACATTTTGACCAGAGGGATGTTTGTTTAAATCAAATATATCATAAGTTACAGATGCAGTTAAAGGAACTTGAGGATACAAAAGAATGTTTGATTTGGCATCAGTTCTTAATGCAAAGTTTGATGCATACATTCCTAAGCTCTGACCTATCATTTTTGCCCCAAAATTAACTCTGTCACCTCTGTCATATTCTCCGTATGGTATCAAAGAAGAAGAGAGACCAAACATTAGAAGTGGATTTATTTCCATATGGGTATGTTCTTTTGTTACTTCATGAGGCCATAAAGCTATGTAAGCATTTTCTTCTTCATCAGAGTCTAAATATTCTATCACACCTTTCTTAATCAAATCTTCAAAAGTAATTTTTCCAGCTTCCAAATCCTTTATATGACTTTTTTTCAGTGCAGGCTTCCCATCCTTTACGATTACTAACGGTCTTCTTATTCTTCCGCTCCCGTCGTTTATAAGAATTTCATCCAATTCTTCATTGTAATATACATTTATTTCTTTTGATATTTTTCCGGATCTTCTTTTTCTCCTTATTTCATTTACTAAAGTCCTGGGATTATTGACTTCTCCAATGAATGCCCAATTCAGGAATACGCTAGTCATATTTATCAACTTATTTTTGTTTTAAGCTCTTTGATTGTTTTTTCACTTTCTTCAGGACTGAGGCCTGTCGTTATTTCGGCCATCAATGCCATGTATTTTCTAAGGCCTATAGTAGGTCCTTCTGGCGTTTCGGACGGATCAAGTCTTCCCCAATGAGTAGAGTGCAATTCTCTGGCCTTAAAATGCTCTTGGGTCGTTGACAAGGGAGAGATAACATTTCTCAGGTGTGTAAGAGACCTTGTAAAGTTCGTTCTTTCAAGTCTTTGGCTCACACCAGTTCTTCCCCCAACCCACATTCCTGTAGCCAGCGAGGAATTTATTTGGCTGGTCATGACATTGCTTTCCACAACAGTGGAAACAGATGGTATCTTTCCTCTTTTGGCAATTTTTTTATAATTGTAATTTATTCTCTCTATGAGACCCCATTTTCCAAGAAGTATGCTTCTTATTAATATTTCCAGCAAGTCGCCAGCAGTTTTCAATCTTTTGTTGCTGTAATGGTCTATGTCATCTTCTTCAATTTCACCATGTGCAAGTTTTATGAGGTTCAATGCAACCCTCGAGAGATACTTCGCCTTTTTAATCCTAACTTCAGGGCTTTGTCCTATATGCGGAAGAAGATATTTATCTATAATTTGCTCAGCTCTTTCTTTTCTGTATTCCTTCTGATATACTTTCATTTTCTTTCCTATATACTCTAACGCTTCTTCGGTATCGCTTACATCAGTTTCATAAAGATTGATATATATTTCATCTTCGTATTTTTTTGCGTCAATAGTTTCTATTATTTTTTTATCACTGCTTAATCCAAGAGCCCTCAGTAAAACAACCAAAGGAAAGTTTTTCAGGCTTGCGAATGAAATTACAATAAGAGAATCTTTTTTCCTCACAATAGTATGTTTTTGTCCCCACCCCCTTCTTTCACTGTTTATTCTTCCGTTCGCTTCCCCTCCCTTGATTTCATATATTACTTTGTTTGGGGTTATCTCTTCTATTAGAGTGAGAACTCTTTCAGTGCCATTTATTATAAAGTATCCTCCCGGATCATCTGGATCTTCGCCTGCTGCCAATAGCTCTTCTTTATTCATTTTGGATAATGGACATAACTTACTTTTGAGCATCACGGGCAATTCACCAATTTTAACTTCCTTTGTTTCCTGTTCATTATCACCTATTATCGGAGTCATCTCCAAAAATATCGGAGTAGAATAAGTAAGATCTCTGATTCTGGCTTCCATTGGAAGGATTTCCCTCAAAGAGCCATCTGATTCCTTTACGCTCGGTTTTCCAAGTCTCACTTTCCCAAGTTTAACTCTAAACTCTCTTAGTCTGTCGCTCTCTGGTTTTATTTCCCCGATTTCGTCAAATATTCCTTGAAGCCTGTTTTCTATAAAATTATTATAACTTTCTATTTGGAATTTTATTAATCCTCTTTCTTCAACAAATTTTTTCAACAAAACTTTAAAATTATCCATAAATATCACTATTTTGAAACAATTCTATAATAAACTGTTTTTCCCGCAACTTTACTATTTCTTGTTATTTTTATCAAGTTTCCAACTTTTGCTCCAATTTCTTTTACAATCGGATCTGAATATAGTATTTTTGGTAACTGTTTTTCTGATATATTGTATTTTTTAAGTATTTCTGCTTTTTCTTTTTCTGTCAGGATTTCATGTTTTGGTACCAGGAAGTGCTGAGAAAATTTAAATTCATTTTTTTCTTTATCAACCTTACATTCCTTTTCCATCATCTTCACCATCAAACAATTGGCGGGCCTAGAGGGACTCCCACCCGAGGGAGGGACA
>CAYYYO010000026.1:0-7812 GCA_964476295.1 uncultured archaeon
CCGGAACCGAAAAGCAGGAATGCCACCTTGGGTTTCTTTATCCTGTAAACCAGGCCGGGAAACTGCTCTGGCTCGTATTCTGTATTGGGCAATGTGAACGCTATTTCGTTGAGCTTCAGCTGTGAGTCAAGTTTTGCGCTGGCAACGATGTTCTCTATTCTTATAACAGGTTTGCCTGTGATTTTTATCTTGGCCTTCTTCATGTTGTTTATTATTATTCCAACTGCTTTTCTGGCCAGTTCAGGACTCCTTGCCCCCGTGCAGACAATTTTTCCGGAGCTGAAAAGCAGGGAAGCGGCCTTTGGCTCCTTTATCCTGTAAACCAGGCCGGGAAACTGCTCTGGCTCGTATTCTGTCCCTGGAATTCTTGCCACAATCTTATCCAGAGGCAATTTGCAGTTTAAAGTAGCAGAAGCAACAACATTCTCTATCTTAATATCTTTAACCATTCTTACCCCCACTTAAGAAAAAATATGATTGGGTATTTAAATACTTTTTCATGGTGGGAACTAATTATTAATTTTTAAAGTATAAAAAAGTGAAAAAAATGTCATTTTAAATACTTTTTGATTCTTTGAATATTTATTTTGTTTTGGGGGTGTAATAAAATGAAAAAATGGATAGTGAGAATTTATATGATTGCCAGTTTGGTTTCACTTCCTCTTCTGGCATATGTAATTATAAGCATGTAAAACATTTTATTTGACTATTTCTAAAAAACTTTTAGAGGCGGTTATATGTATCAGGAAACAATAAATTTTTCTACGGAAATTGATGAGTTTGTTGATATAACAGATAGAGTGGAAGAAGTTGTGAGAAAGAGTGGAATAAAAGAAGGTGTTTGCCTAGTTTTCAATCTTGGCTCTACAGGGGCCATTCTGATAAACGAATGGGAAGAAGGTTTGCTTCAGGACTTCAAAGAAACCCTGGAAAAAATAACATCTGGAAGGCATCACCATCCCTCCAACGCGCGTTCCCACCTGAAGGCAGGGATCATAGGATCGGAAAGAGTTATTGGAGTGAAGAAAGGGGAGCTAGAGCTTGGGACATGGCAGAGCATAATATTCTGCGAGTTTGATGTGAGGCCAAGAGAAAGGAAAGTTCTTGTGAAGGTAATCGGTGATTGAGACGGACAAAAAGGAAACCAGAAGGCAGATTATTCATTTTTCTGGAATAGCGTCTGTGTTCTTCGCGCTATATTTTGGAAAGTTTGTTACAGGAGCTGGGGCTCTCATAATTTCCGCTGGCTTGTTTGCATTATCATTCTATGTAAAAATGAAGAATGAAATAAGAAAAAAGCTCCCCCTCAGAATAAAATTTCTGGAAAATCTTGAAGATTCATTCCATCAATTATTGGACTCTGTAGAAAGGGAAACCTCTGGAATAAAATATATGGGTGCGATACTCTTCTTTTTGGGGATAGGATTTTCTCTTCTTGTTTTTCCTCTGAAAGTTGCCATACTGTCCGTGGTTGCAGTCTCAGTTGGAGATTCCCTTTCAACTCTTGTCGGAGTGCACTGGGGGATGCATAAGACAAAAATAAATCCGAAAAAAAGCTGGGAAGGAACTCTTGGAGGATTCTTTGGAGTGCTCATAGGATGCCTGCTTTTCACCAATTTGTGGATGGCTATCATAGCTGCAGGGGTGGGAATGACTATGGAGCTGTTGCCTGTAAGAATCAATGATAATCTCCTTATTCCTTTCTCTGTAGGAATTGTTATTTTTGGAATTAAAACATTAGGCCTTCCGGTTTAGCAGACATGTGCCCCTTCTTTAACCTTTTCCGCCTTCACGATTTCTCCTGACTCTGTCACAAGCTTTCTTCCTTTGTAAAGAATTGAATCCCTGCCAACAACCATTTTTATTTTTTTGAACTCCTTGAATGTCACAAGGGATTTGGGCTTGGGTTCAATCCCCTCAGCCGTGACTTTTTCACCCGGTGTGGAATTCTCTACAAAGAGCAACCCAACCTTTCCTGACTTTTCCTCTCCGGCAAGGAGCATTGCCTCTGACTTTATTCCCCTCAGCTCGGCCTGTTCGAGGTTCGCAACAACAACTATTTTCTTTTCATTCAATTCTTCTTTTGCATACCAATCTTTTATCCCAGCTACTATTGTCCTCTCTTCGCCGCAATTTATTTTCATAACGTAAAGTTTGTCTGCGTTGGGATGGTCTTTGACTTCCAGTATTTCTGCTACACGGAGGTCCAGTTCAGAGAATGGGTCTTTCTCTTGAGGTTTTTCCATTTTCTTAAAAAGGATTTCCGGCTTTCCAATTTCCTTTCCCGGCTCCAAATTTTTGAACAAATTTTCCCATTTTATTTCTATGTTCATCTTTTCTGCAAGTTTCTCACAACTGTCGGGAATTACTGGATAAAAAAGTATGCAGAGGTCCTTAAGGAGGTTTGCACAGTTGTAAAGGCACTGACCTGCCGCCTCTTTATCCTCTTTCACAGATTTCCATGGCTCCTCTTTCTGAAAATATTCATTTCCTAAGGCGGAGAGGGAAAGAATTTCCTCAAGTCCTTCCCTTAGCTTAAATTCGCTCCACAATTCTTCAATTTTTTTTATTCTTTCGCTTAACTCAAGTGTTGGTGCGGCCTCTGGGATTTTTCCGTCAAAATTTTTCCAAATAAAAGAGAGTGTTCTCTGGGCAAAGTTGCCAAAATTATTTGCAAGTTCATTGTTGTATCTCTCTGCAAGCGATTCTTCAGAAAAGTCGCCATCTTCGCCAAGTGGTATTTCTCTTGATAGGAAGTATCTTAAAGCATCTGAACCGTATCTATCTGCAAGCTCAATCGGGTCGATTGTTACGCCTGAAGATTTGCTCATCTTCTTTCCTTTCAGGTTGACAAATCCGTGGACAAGAATTCTTCTGGGAAGGGGTATTTCGGCTGAAAGAAGTATTGAAGGCCATATAACCGAGTGGAACCAGTTTATGTCCTTTCCTATCAGATGAACATCAGCTGGCCAGTACTTCATCCTTTCTCCATTGGGCCAGCCAAGAGCAGATATATAGTTTATCAAAGCATCAAACCACACATATATCTTGTGCTTTGAATCAAAGGGCACATTTATTCCCCATTCAAGACCCAGTCTGCTAACGCAAATATCCCTTAAACCATCTTCCTTAACCCTGTTCACCATCTCCTTTCTCCTGTTATCCGGAATTACGAATCCTTTTTTTTCAAGAAGTTTCAGAATATCTTTTTCATACTTGCTCATTCTGAAGAAGTAACTTTCCTGCTTTATCAGTTCTGGTTCTCTGTTGTGAATGGGGCATTTTCCATCCACAAGGTCTTTTTCAGTGAGGAATTTTTCACACCCAACACAATACAATCCCTCGTACTCGCTTTTGTAAATGTCTCCTTTTTCATAAACTTTCTGAAATATTGCCTGTGCAACCTTCTTGTGCCTTTCCTCAGTTGTCCTTATAAAATCATCATTTGAAATGTTAAGTTTTTTGCACAATTCCTTGAATTTTTCCACATTGCGGTCAACCAACTCCTTTGTTGGTATTCCAAGTTTTTTTGCTGCCTCCATGTTTTTCTGAGCATTTTCATCTGTTCCAGTAAGAAAGAAAACATTATCTCCTCTGACTCTATGCCATCTCGCAAGCACATCTGCTATTATTTTCTCATAGGCGTGGCCCATATGCGGGCTTGAGTTAGCATAATCTATTGCAGTAGTGATGTAAAACTTCATTCTAACACCTATAACTATTTTTTAAATTTATCTTATTAATTTATGAATATGGAATGGTTTATATTTGCATTGGCCTCTGCCGTTTTAACCGCAATCGTTTCTGTGATAAACAAGAAAATGCTCTTTAAGGAGCATGCCACCGAATTCTCGGCTACTCTCGCAGTTATGACTTTTGTTGTGTCCCTGCCCATGCTTTATATGGTTGATTTTGGTATCTCGCTGGAACTTTACCTGTGGATTTTTGTCTCAGCGGTTTTTGCATCTATCGGGTTTTTGTTTGTAGCCAAAGCTGTTAGGCATATGGAATTGTCTCTTGCCTCCCCCCTGTTGAATTTCGGCCCCGGCTTCACGGCAGTGCTTGCAGTTCTTATTCTGGGAGAAATTCTAAGCATAATGGATGTAGCTGGGATACTTATGCTTATGGTAGGGGCATACATTCTGGAAATAGATTTCCACTCTCACAGCATTCTTTCCCCATTTAGAAAGCTCTATAAGTCCAAATACATTCACTACATATTTCTGGCTCTTGGCTCCTACTCGGTGAGTGCCATCACAGGGAAGTATGTTCTTGATTTTACAACTCCAATAACCCTTGTTCTCATTGAGCAGTTTTTCGTGGTTGTGATATTTCTAACAATCCTCCATATAAGATACGATGGGCTCAGGGGAGTAAAGCATGGCATAAAAACTGCAGGAAAATTGCTATTGATTGTAGCTGTGCTAACGGTTTCCTATCGTCTCCTTCAGGCAACTGCAATTTCAATGACTTTTGTTAGTCTGGTAATTCCAATAAAGAGACTCAGCACGCTCTTTGCTACCCTCCTGGGAGGTGAGGTTTTTAAGGAACATGGGCTTTATCATAAAATTCTTGCGTGCGGAGTTATGATAGTGGGAGCGTCTCTAATAATAATTGGATAAACTTAAATTATTTCAAAGAGTTGAATATTTTTATGGATATAACAGATAAGGATATTAAGAGTTTGTGCCATGATGTTGGGTTAAATGATGACATTACAGGAAAAATAGTTTCGAGTTACAGAACAAGAACTGATGCAGGTGTAAAAATATATCTTGCAACTAGAGGTAACGGAGTTACTGCAAATTATATTGCCAAACGCCTCGGCATAAAAAGCCGGACAATATATACTGAAGCATTTAAAAGGTCTGAAAGGAAAATGAAATGGCCGGAAGAAACAAGAGATTTCTATAAGAAAAATCGGGAGAAGGAATATAAACTTACAGGACTCGGGAAACTTTACATTAAAAGTTTGGAAGAGTTCGATGGGCGTTATCCTCTAAGGGATGTGGCAAAGGAATTCAAAAAACCGAAAAAACTTGAGGACATTAAATATAATTCACACAGAATCAAGGCCATCATGGAGCTTCTGGATTTAAACTTCATAAAACCTGTTGATTAGAGAACTGCCTCGAGAGTTTCCATCTTGAATTTGGTGTTGGCACAGCCATTTTTTATGAGAGGGACCCCCTGAATTGCGAAACCGTAATCTTTCAAAAGTTCTCTTGCAAGCTTTATTTCCTCTGTGCAGGCAACCCCCACTATTCCCTCATAAGATTTTTTTGAAAGAATTTTCTTTATGCAGGAGCCGCCCGGAAGGACGTAAACATCGTAACCTTTTTTCTTTCCAAGTTTGGTTGCCTTGTTTACTAAGCAATCCTTAGAACAGTGCATGCATTCATAGGAAGAAAATTTGGGGTTGAATTTGGCCTGGCACCTGTTGTCCATATATTTCCTTGAACAGTGGGGAAGAAAAAGAACACGCTTCTCGGTTTTTTGAAAATCGTCTCTGGAAGAAATGTTCTTTATATATGTATCGAGCATATCTTCAACAACCGTAAGGGCATCAGTAACAGGAATTCCAACTATTTTGTCTATTTTAAACTTCTTAACAAGATACTTTGCTGTGTTGCCCATTCTCTTATGTATCTCTTTTTTGCGTGAAAAAGTAGCAATCTCCTTAAAGAATGCTTGGGAGAGTTTTGTGAGGTCAAAATTGAATTTGTATGCCATGTTTTTCTCTCTTTGATTTTTTTGACCCCCACAAGAAAATTATGAATCAATGTATATTTATTTCTTTCAGGTTGTTTAAAACAAAATCTGGCTGTTCGGTTCTTGGAATTTTTTCCAGATCTTCTTTACTGTACTCTCCTGTCAGGACGAAAGCAAAGCTCCATCCAAGCTTTCTTGCAAAAATCCTGTCTGAATTGAGGGAGTCACCAAAGAAAACTGTCTCTTCTGGCTTCAGGTTGCATTTTTTTCTGACATAGTCAACGGAAAAATCGGATGGTTTTCCCACTACTTCAACTTTTTTACCAGAGAGTTTTTCCACTTTCTCAACAAATACTCCGGTTCCCGGAAGAATCTTGTCTTTCAGAACCCATTTTTTTCCTGTGGCGTTTGTTACTGCAGGGACCCCGCGGGTCATCAGTTCTGCCGCCTTTTTGAGTTTATCTTCGCTCTCCTCATTATAAATTATGACAACATAGTCGGGATCTTCGCTCAGCTCCATGCCGTTTTTAGTAAAATATGAATCGGCGTCTTTGAGGGATAGGGAAAAAATTCTCTTCGCGCCTCTTTGCTGAAGGTATGTGAGAATTATTTCATTGGAACAGGTCAGGTGGGAAAGGTCGGTGGACAGGCCAAATTCATTTAATTTTTTCACAAATCCATCTGGGGAAAGCATGCTGTTATTTGTAACAAAAAATATTTCTTTCCCTGCTTCCCTGATAACACTGATCACTTCCTTAACGCCTGGTATTAATTCAGACCAATACCATATCGTGCCGTCAAGGTCGAAAACAAAATTTTTGAATTTCTGGAATTCTTTCCTGAGCATAAGATTGTTTCTGGTAGAGAATATAAAAATTTATCTAAAATGAAATTTATAAATCAGAAAATGGAAGATTTATTTGGTGATTAAAATTCCCTGCGGACGTAAGAGAAAAAAGAAGAAGATAAAGACACATAAGCTCAAGAAGAAAAGGAAAAAGATGAGGCACAAGAAAAAGTGAAGCGTTTTTAAAGCTTGGTTTCTTACTATAGTTATGGAAGAGATTTTTTCTAAACTTGATGAGATTTCGGAAAGGATAAGGAATGTGGAAGAGGAAAGAAAGAAGCTTGCAGAGTTTCTCAGGGAACTGAAGGAGTTCGAGATAGAAAAGGACTCAAAGGCAGTCGAGGGCAAGCTTGCCATAAAGGTTAAGCCAGTTGAACTTGATAATGTGAGGTTCATAGGAGTTGATGGAGGACTTGCCAAGAGGTCTTATCATTCACTTGACTTGATTCTAACAAGAGCAGTTGGGGTAATATTCGATTACAGAGAAAATCGCCTTGATGCCGTATCTTACTTCCCCTCAGTATCGCCTACACCCAAGTTAAGGATAGTGCAGGATGCGTCTGAAAGCGATTTTCAGTATATCGCATCATTTGAGAGGATGAAGATAGAAGTTGAGACCATGATAGAATGCATCGAAAAGAGCCCCACTATACTTTTGGCCGATGGGTCCATAAAACCTCATCCAGCAGACCAGCCAAGAAAAGGAACATTGGTTTACGAGGAGTATAAAAAAGTCCTGGATACCTATAAAAAACTTTACAAAAAATCTTCGGGGATTTTGCTGGCAGGAGTGGTGGAGGACAGCAGAAGCTCGACTTTTTCTGATTACATATCAGATAAAATCCTGGGCCAGGTGAGGAACAGAAAAGTTGATGAACTGAAAAAAATTCTTCACCACACGAGGGATACAAACCTTCTGTTCCATGTGCTCAACAAAGGCGAAAGGAGTTTTGTCATGAGAATGAAAATCAATACAGACCTTGGAGACTATGGAAGGAACATGTACCTTTTTTATCTCAAGACCACGGAATTTGACAGGCCAGTGAGAGTGGAGTTTTATGAATCAAGAGACCCGTTGAAAACAGCAAACAAAATCGCTTCGCTGGTATTTTCTGTATCTTCAGAGAACCAGGAGTATGGCCTGCCTCCTGTAATACTCGAAGCAGACGGGAGGGCAAAAATCAGGGAGGGAGAACTGGATATCATACACTCGCACATTGTGGACAGGGCAGGAAATCTTCCATCGCTTTACA
>CAYYYO010000027.1:0-7448 GCA_964476295.1 uncultured archaeon
GAACCTATTGCGAAACCCTTGCCTATCGCAGCCGTTGTATTGCCAACTGCGTCCAGCTCCTCGCATCTTTTTGATGCAACCTTGCCGAGACCAGCCATCTTTGCTATTCCCTCCGCATTATCAACTGTTGGGCCATAAGAGTCTATGGAGAGAGTGGTGCCAAGAGATGCAAACATCCCCACGGCAGCCAGGCCTATGCCATAAACTCCAGCCATATGGTAGCTTATTATTATTGCCGCCGCTATGGAAATAACAGGTATTATGCAACTCTCCATGCCTGTTGCAAAACCATATATTATGTTTATTGCCGCACCTTCCCTGCTTTTTTCAGCTATGTTTATTGCCGGCTTGCATGAAACAGAAGTGTAGTACTCGCTGGATTTGCCTATTATCAAACCGAGGGCCAAACCAGTTATTATTGAATAAAAGACATTCATTCCTGCTCCAAGATATCTTACTGCAAAAAATGATAAAACAGCAGAAAGTATCGCCGCTGCATAAACGCATGCATTCAGTATGCTCTCCACATTTTTCCTCTTTATGTTTATGAAGAAGTAAGCAACTATAGATGACAGTATTCCAAGCCCGGATACAAGCATTGGTATAAGAATGAAGTTTGCCCCTGCAAGTGCAACTCCGATCACCATTGTTGCTATTATCGCATCGACATAGCTCTCAAAAAGGTCTGAACCCATGCCAGCAACATCCCCGACATTGTCCCCAACCTGGTCTGCTATCACTGCCGGGTTTCTTGGGTCGTCTTCAGGCAAGCTCTTTTCAAGCTTTCCCACTGTATCGGCAGCTATGTCCGCTGCTTTTGTGTATATTCCTCCGCCCACTCTTGCAAACAATGCCACTGAGGATGCTCCAAATCCGAAGCCATAAATCACCTGGGGGTCTTTGAAAATTAGGTAAAGAATGCTTATTCCAAGCAACCCCAAACTGACTGTTGTCATCCCCATGATGGAACCGGATGAAAATGCTATCTTCAGGGCGCCGTTCAAACTTTTTTTGGCGGCATAAGCTGTTTTAGCGTTGGAAGAAGTGGACATTCTCATTCCTATATTCCCTGCAAGTGCGGAGAAAAACGCGCCGACAAGGAATGATGCAGACAACCTCCAGTCAATGAAATGCAAAACAAATGCAATTACAATTGCAAGAATACTCAATGGTTTGTATTCTTCTTTCAGAAAAGTTTTTGCCCCATTCTGAATATAGGAAGACAGTTCTACCATTTTCTCTGTTCCACTTTCTTTTTTCCTCAGTTTAAGAAAAAGAATTGCAACAAAAACAAAGCCCAAGATGCTTGTCAGTATGATTGAACCCATAACATTCTCAATCACTCAACCACCTTGCCCTCCAGCAGTTTATCCCATCTTTCTTTAATAATTCTTTGAATCATTTTTATATGTTTTGGCTTGAGATGCCGGAATCTTTTCTGCCTTGAAAGATAGTCCTCTATCGGCCTTAATTTTTTTGGCACATAATTTATTTTAACTTTTCCTCTTTCTATCTCATAAAGCGGCCAGGCGCCTGTCTGAACTGCAAGCTTGCCTATCTCTATGCCGTCACTTGAAGGGAATCCCCAGCCCGTTGGACAGGGACAAAGCAGGTCTATGAATTTCGGACCTGATATATGTGCAGCTTTCTTTAGCTTTTCCATATAATCCTGAGGAAAAGATACGCATGCAGTAGCGACATATGGTATTCCATGCGCAGCCATTATCTTTTCCATTGGTTTTCTCTGGAAGAGGTTGCCCATTTCATTTTTCTTTCCCGGCGGAGTTGTTTTAGTTGCCGCGCCAAATGGAGTTGCACCTGACTGCTGAACTCCTGTATTTGAAAAGGCCTGATTGTTGTAGCAAACATAAATAAAGTCATCCCTTCTGTCGCACGCACTGGAAAGAGATTGAAATCCTATATCGTAAGTTGCGCCATCACCGGCATAAACCAAAATATTCACATGCTTTTTCTTTTGCTTGTATGCAGAATATATTCCTGTGGCCACCGCGCCTCCGTTCTCTATCGCAACATGAATGAAAGGGACTTTCATGGGAGAATTTGGATAGACCCCGAGAAGCGTCAGGCAACCGGATGCATTTATAACTATTGTATTTTTTCCAAGAGCTTTCAGGGCAAGTTTCAATCCAAGCGATGACATGCACCCTGCGCAAAGTGGTGAACCTCCTGTGAATAATTCCTTTGGCATAATATTTGTTGGAATTGTCTATATTTAATTTTAATAAAAAGAAAAAAAGTTCTGCTTATAAAAGCAGATTCAAAGATGGGTTTATTCTTCTTTAACTATTTCTCCTTCTGGCTCAGCTGAAGTTTCTCCGGTGTTCAAATTTTGCAGTGCTTCAATTATCTTGCTTAAAACTTCAGAGTCGTTTGGTATTGCAAAATTTTTCTTGTATCTCTTCTGCCCATCTTGAGTAAAGAAACCCCTAGAAAGAGAAATAAATCTGTTTTCTCCTTCTTCAGTCACTGCCTTTTTCAAACCAATTTCAATGAAGTTGTTGTTTCCAAATTTCACTTCAGTTGATTCAATTGTTTCAAATTCTACCATTTTCTAACCTCCATTTCTTTTGTTGTATTATGCTATGCTAAAGTATTTAAAGCAATGGCTCAACAGCTACCTTTTCGGTCATCTAAAATCCCTTTGGGACGGTATTTTCATTGCCATTGCATTTAAACTTAGATAACTAACCAATAAATATTATAAGAAAAAGAAAAAAATTGAAGAAGACCTATCTTTTTTTCTTCTTTTTCTTCTTTGTGGTTTTTTTCTTAGTTGTTTTCTTCTTTTTCTTAGTGGTCTTCTTCTTTTTTGTTTTCTTTGATTTTTTCTTAACCATTATTTGGCACCTCTGTTTTTTCTAATAAGAGAATGTATTTCTTTATTTATAAAATTATCATTCAAGCGTTTCTTTTAATTTTTTTATTGCATTTTCAAATTCTTCTTTAATTTTTTCATTTCCTGAAATAATTTCTTCTCTATTGCCAAGAGTTTTCTTTATTATTATGTTCCCTGATGCTGATGTGAAATTAATTTCTCTTTTTTCTTCATTTCTTTTTATGATCAGAGTGTAATCAGTTGTGACTATTTTTTTCACTACCGTTCCATTCTCTACCCATAATTCAACTCTTGTTTCCGGGTTTTCTTTTTTGGATTCAACTTTTTCTGAAGAAAAAATCCTTGACAACCTTTCCCAGAAATTTTCCCATACTTGAACTACTTTTTCTGTAGTTTGGAGGAAAAAATTGGGCCGCTCTTTAATTGAAAATGTTGTTGCCCTTGGACCAACCCTTTCCTTACCTGAAATTAAAACTGCAGCAGCAGTGTACTTCCCAGGTTTATACATGTTGTTCCATTGAAATTCTAATTCACTTTTTCCACTCTTCAAGCTCACATTTTCTCTGATATAATCTTCTCCAATTCTCAGAAAAATCTGCGCTTCCCTATCTTTCTTGCTGTATACTCTCAGGTAAAATCTTTGAATTTCCCCTACAATGATATCTGGAGCGAAAAACTCTGTTATCTCCAAGTCAGCATCATACTCCACCTTGAAAGAAAAACTGTTGGCTATCGCACTGCCGTTATATCTGATAGGAACAGAAAAAGTTATTTCTCTTCTTCCATCCAAAAAATTTCTTTCTTTTTTCCACCATTCCTTTTCTGGGTATGTTCCTGTAAAGTTTTTTTCATTGTAGAATTCATCCCTGAACAAAGGGATCGAAATGTTTGTTACCGTGGAGTCAATTTTCTCAACTTTTATATCTCTTATCTTTGCATTAGATGGAAGTATCATACTCTTTGAATAAACTGGTACCATTGGCTTGTTTGGCTCTATCAGAGTTGAATTAAAATTAAAAAATGTCTCCTTATACTCAGGAATTATTTCAACTATATCATAGAAATGATCCCCCTCTCTCCTTGCGCTGAAGTATCCACTTGGTTTTGCCTTTCCCCCTAAGTTCAAGGCCGGGTCTGATAGCAGAACTTTTTCAAAATATTCTTTTTCCTGTGGTTTGGGTCCAACATTTCTCAACTCTGCAACTCGCGCAAAATGATTTTTTGACTCTGCAAGAGATTGCCCCGCTTCACCAAGATTTTTTGTAAATTCTGAGATAGAATATCTTGATGCAATATCATGCAGAAGTCCTGTGTTGCCAAGAATCCCGGGCGAATTTTTTGGGAAATCCAAACTGGAGGAGTAAGAATAATCAAGGTAAAGAAAACCTGTTTTACTTAGAGTTCTCAAGTCAAGTTCTGGTCCAGGATAAGGGTCTAAAAATATGTCCCTGTTTTTTCCTAAATCATCGTAAAAGAACGCTTTGTTTGAATTTCCAGGCCCAAAGAAAAATGTTATGCTCTTGTTCTCGAAAAATTCTTTCGCCTTCCTTTTGTTTATCTCTTCTAGAAAGTGCGGGACTCCAGGAATTTTCCAGTTAATCCAGTCCCTTTCAAAAAGTATGTACAAAAGCTTTCTTGACAGATTTATTTTAGAAAGCATCCATGCTGCCTTCTCACTAATAGTTTTGATTACTATGTCCTTGATTATTTTCTTTATCTTTTCTTCACCCTTTTTGTCAGTTAACGAAAACCTGTTCTCCACAAGTCTTTCTGCATTTCTCAGATTCAAATTTGCCATAAATCCGTTCATCATTGAACCTCCCTGCGTCATCAACTCTAATCCTCCGATGTGGTTATATTCTGCCAGAATTCCTATGGTCTCTGGGATGAATTTTCTCACGCTTAAGAGCTGCCAGCTTCCCTTTTCCAGATTCCTTGGTATCCTTCCTGTTGCGATATCCATAAATCCGTCATCATTTAAATCTCCATAAAGATTATCCGTCTTCAGCCAAAGGTCGTCCCCTCCTGGTTCTTCCACTATATCTTCCATACCCAAATCTAACATCACATAGTAAGGCATGTCTTTTTCTGTTCCAATTATTGCAAGTTTTGGCATAATTCCAAAAGTGTAGTTTTCATCAAGGATTCCATACTTTTCAATTTTTTCTTTAACCACTTCTTTTATTTCATATATCCTGTTGTTTTCGTTGTATTCGTCCGGTAATTCTCCTGCCTCCTCAGGATATGTTATGTTTCCGATTTCAACAATGATAGGAAATCCTCTCCTGTATATGCTCAGTTCTGCCGCCAGAAGAGAATTATCTCTGTTGCTGTTTGCAAGAATAAAGTAATTCGATTTACCCAATTCCTGTGCAAAAACATCTTCCAGTTCCTCCAGATTTTTTTCTCCCAGATCTAAACAGTTTCCATCGCACTTGTCAAAAACCACGATTCCGTTTTCTTCGTTTGCCATTCTTGCTGCAAAAATTCCCTGGACTCTGTTATTAACCAGAAACTTTTTCTCCGGGTTCAAAAACATCTCCTGTAGGGAAATCCTGTCGTTAACTCTATAAGCATTAACTCCACCAGCCACCACTTCTCCTATTTCAAAAACTTCTCCTTTTATCCCTCTCAAATCCATTACTCTATTTCCAATTAAAACCGGTCTGCCGGTTGCACTTGCTGCAATGACATTTCTCCAATCTTTGTCAGAAAGTATAATGCACTCTCCTGGAATTTTCAAAAGCTGAAATTCTGTTGAATTCTTTCCCTCTGTTTTATTGTAAAAAACTCTTACAGTTAGATTAAATCTCCCTAATTCACCTAGTTCCTGATAAAGGTTGTCAAAAGTTATTTCATAACCATCGCCTGAAGGTTCAATTTCAAAACTTACATTCCTTTCGTTAACCTTTACATCAAAATTATTTTCGTTTAATTCTCCGATGCTTTCGTTTCCAAACAAAACATCAACTCCAATTCCTCCTCCATATTCCAGGTATAACTTTTCTCCCTCCTCCAGCTTCACCATAATGCCCTGTTCCTTTTCTTCCCTAAGACCAACACCAATGGAAACAGAACCCCTGTGGAGTATGGTCCCGTCTTCTCCCACGATCCATCCATAAGAAGAGTTCAGCATATCTATTCCGTCCCCAGCGCCAAGAGCAGAATTTCCTATACTGCCAAGTGTCTTGTTTACTCCGCTATCGATTAAATGCCAAAAGCCATTCCATTTCAGCAGAGTCCCGTTTTCTCCACAGGCCCATCCACAATCAGGACTAACGAATTTTATTCCAAAAATTCCAGCATTTGTGGGACTCATAACAGATGACCACTCGCTGCCGTTATACTCAAAAATCTCTCCTTTGGAAGTTGCTGCAAAACAGAAAGTGGAATTCCAACAGTCTATGGCGGTCCCGA
This sequence comes from uncultured archaeon, assembly GCA_964476295.1. Lineage (GTDB taxonomy): Archaea > Aenigmatarchaeota > Aenigmatarchaeia > PWEA01 > JAGHBM01 > JAGLWW01. The sequence goes on from CAYYYO010000027.1 coordinate 6,275, forward strand.
ATCCTTCATTGGAAGGGCAGTTCTCTGCAATCCATTCGCTGCCATTCCAGTGAGTCAATCCGCATAAGTTCGAACCGTCCTTTATCCCAGTGGCCCATGCATCAGTTTCAGAAATTATGTCAACTCTGCCGGCATGATATTCAAAACCAGATGGCTTTTCTCTCCAATGCTTTCCATCCCAGTGAAGAATATAACCCCAGGAACTTCCTGCTATAGAAAAATTTTCATTTAAAACTTCCATATCCCCTGTCCTGTGCCAGTTTATTGAAGCGTATTCCTCCCACCTTTGCCTGTTTTTGTCCCACCTGAATATGTTATCTTTTGTTCGATACCAAAGTCCTTCATGGTCTCCCACAGCCCAGCCTTCTTCTGAAGACCAGAACCCAACCCCGCCCAAAGACCCGCTCTCCCCTCCTGTTACTGGAACTTCATACCATTTTTTACCATCCCATTTTATGGCCCTTCCAAAAATTGTTTTGTCGTTTTCTCCTCCGACAGCATACGCCTCTCTCTCGCTGACTGCATCTATGTCCCTCAGGTCGTATGGAGTAGCATTGGGATAAACAACCCAGTAATATTTGGTATAGTTATCGTAGTGCGGAACCTGCGTATCACTACCATAATAAACATAAAACTGCCTCCAGGAGTGAGCGGTCAGATTCGCAACAAACTCTATATCACAGGTTAAATTGGCTCCCGATATAATCTCAACAGGGACTTCCTCTTCCATTCCGCACGATTCATTTTCTTTTGTGCACTGCGTTACCCTGATTTCCTTCCAGCAGTCCAAACTTTCAGGAAAAGTTAAATTTTTCTCCACGACATAAAAAGCTCTGTCAATGCCTATTTCTTCACTTAGGTTCAGGGGGATTCTGTATTTCCATGAATTATTCCACCAAGTATCTGCCAAAGCCAAAGGAGAAAGAAACAAGAAGAAAAAGAAAACAAGAAATAAAAAACTTTTAATACTTATCACCTAAATTAAATAAAGTTACGGTGATTGATTGTATAAAAAGATTATCAATACAGCAAAAAAGAACTGGATGTGGATATTCTTAATTCTAATATTTTTGATTTCTCTTGGCCTGAGACTCGAGACGACAAGCACGAAGTGGTTGCTTGCATACGACCCATACTTTCAGTACAGGCACACAGAAGATGTGGTGGAAGATGG
>CAYYYO010000028.1:0-4471 GCA_964476295.1 uncultured archaeon
GTCCTAATTTTTTTCCAAGCTCAAAATCTTCTTCTCCGCAACCTGGGGCTATGTGGACGATTCCTGTTCCATCGCTTTCTCCCACATCCTCCCATGGAACAACTTTATGATCAACTCCTTTCTGTGCCTCCAGCTCATCATAAGGACCTTCGTATTTCCACCCAACCATATCCTTTCCTTTGATCTCTTTAAGTACTTCACATTCACCAACAACATTTAAGGTGGCTTTTGAAAGATAGTATATCTCATTATCTTTCTTTGCCTTAACATAGGTTACCTCTGGATTAACAGCTGCAGCAACATTTGACGTGAGAGTCCATGGGGTTGTGGTCCATACAAGAAGATACTCGTTTTTTCTGCCCTTTATTGGAAACTTTAGAAAAACGGTATCATGAGTAAGCTCTTTGTAGCCCTCGCTAACCTCATGCTGCGACAGGGAAGTTCCGCACCTTACACACCATGGCAATACCCTATGACCTTTAACAATCCATCCCTTTTCATGACATTTCTTCAGGAAGTGCCATATATGCTCTATATTTGTATCACTCATTGTATAGTAAGAATTTTCCCAGTCCATCCACTGGCCAAGTCTTATCGACTGTTCCTTTTGGATGGAAGACATCTTCTTTACTCTTTCCCTGCACTTTTCTATGAATTTCTTTATTCCATATTCTTCAATATCTTTCTTTGTTTCCAAGCCCAACTCTTTTTCCACTTCCACTTCTACAGGAAGCCCATGGCAGTCAAATCCATTCTGAAACCTTTCCCTGAACCCTTGCATGGCCCTGTATCTCTGGTAAAGGTCTTTCAGTGTTCTGGCATAAGCGTGGTGGACTCCCATGGGATTGTTGGCAGTTATCGGACCATCTATAAACCTGAATTTTTTCCCGCTATTCTCATTTTTTTCCATTAATTTTTTGAATATGTCATTCTCTTTCCAGAATTTCAATATTCTTTCCTCAACTTTCTGCGGGTTGTACATGAAAGCACCTTAGCATATTTAATGTTCCACAATATTTAAATTCTTCTAAAATATTTTATAATTATGAAAATAAGATATCTTGGCCATTCTTCTTTCCTGATAGAAAACCTGCTCATAGACCCGTTCATCAGCGGAAACCCAAAATGCAACACTGACCCGATGGACATAAAATGCAGCATAATATGCGTGACTCACGACCATCCAGACCACCTGGGAGATGCCTTCGAAATTGCAAAAAACAATGATGCGGTTGTAGTGGCAATACATGAGATAGCCCAACTTGCCTCTTCCAAAGGTATCAAATCAGAGGGAATGAACATAGGCGGTACTGTAAAGGTGGGTGAATGGAAGATAAAAATGGTCAATGCCCAGCACTCTGCTGGTGTGGGACATCCTGCAGGATTCATTCTCAAAAAATCTGGGAAATCAATTTATCATGCCGGAGATACCGGACTTTTTGGAGATATGAAACTTATAGGAGATGAAGGGATAGATATAGCAATGATTCCTGTTGGAGACAGGTATACCATGGGAACGGATGACGCTCTTAAGGCAGTGAAACTCCTTAAGCCAAAAATTGTGATACCCATGCACTATGGAACTTTCCCTATAATCAATCCAAGTCCAGATGAATTTAAAAACAAGTGTCCGGTAAGGACAGAAGTTTTTGGAATAGGCGAAGAAAAAGACCTGTGAGTTTATGGAGTGCGAAATTTGTGGAAGAAGGGCCACCAAAAAAGCCATAATAGATGGAGCTTCTGTAAATGTCTGTGACGAGTGTGTTAAATACGGAAAATTAGTTCCCGATATTCCAACGCCCAAACCGAAATTTATTCAACCAAAAGATATTCCGGAATCCTCAAAATACATAGACCCCGATTATCCGCAGATTATAAAAAAGGCCAGAGAAAAAATGAACCTTAAGATAGAAGAGCTTGCAAAGAAAATAAATGAAAAGGAAAGCGTGATATCGAAATTAGAGACAGGCCGTTTAAGCCCAACCTTCGAGCTTGCAAAAAAACTTGAGGATTTTCTTGGAATAGAACTAATAAAGGAATACAGTGAAACAAAAATTACAGCAAAAAAATCAAGCGAGAACTTGACAATAGGTGACATAATAGACATCGGCGAGTTAAATGATTGATGTTCACTGCCACCTCGAACACCAGGATTATTCTGGGGACAGGGATTCTGTAATTCAGTCATGCAAAAAGGAACTTAAGGCAGTTGTAACATGCTGTGCCAATCCCAAAGACCTTGCCCTTACAATGGACCTAGTAGAAAAATACAAAAACTTTGTTTTCTGTACATGTTCCATACATCCGATTTACATAAAGGAAATTTCACGGGAAGATGTGAAAAAATTTTTTGATTTATTAAGAGAGAACAAAGACAGGATAGTTGGCATCGGAGAGACAGGTCTGGATTACTACTGGGTTAAAGAAGAGAAATGGAGAGAAAAACAAAAAGAGCTTTTTATCGAGCATATAACACTGGCCAGAGAATTAAACAAGCCATTGGTAATACATGCCCGCGACTCTTATGAGGATTGTGTGGAGATTTTAGAAAAAGAAAATGCAAAGTTGGTAGACCTTCACATGTTTGGCGGGAGAAAACTGATAGACAGGGTCATAAAGAACGGCTGGTATGTTTCTATGAATGCTATTCTTCTGAAAAGCAAAAACCACAAGAAGATAATAAGGGATATGCCTCTTGAGAGAATAATGCTGGAGACGGATTCTCCCTGGCTTGCCCCAGATGGTGGAAGGAACACGCCACTGACAATAAGAAGAGTTGCAGAGAAAATTGCCGAGATAAAGAAAGTTGCCTTTAATGAGGTATGGAAAACCTGTGCAGAGAATGCCATAGATTTTTTCAACCTTCCAATAACGTTATAAACCTTTGTTTTCATATTTAATAGAGGTGTTTGTTTTGTTTAGGAAAGAACCAGAAAAAAATATTGCCCTTTACGTTGATGGGCCAAACCTTCTTCGAAGCGAATTTAAAGTAGATTTGGATAAACTTCGCAAAAAATTGAGCAAGTATGGAAGAATAATGATAGCCGAGGTTTTTCTAAATCAGTTTGCTTCCGAAAAGCTCATCGAAGCAGTTGCTTCTCAGGGATTTGAGCCGATCATAGAAATGGGCGGAGAGAAAAATGAGCAGAAAAGCGATGTGGATGCCACTATGGGTGCCTCAATAATGGAGGGAGTCTTCAACCCAAAGGTGGATATAATAGCCATAGCCACGAGAGATGCAGACTTCATGCCTGTCGTGATGAAGGCAAAAAAATATGGAAAAAAAGTAGTTGTTCTTGGCGTGAATCAGGGGTTCTCTGTGGCTTTGAAGAATGTCGCAGATTACGTTGAGTTTTTAGGTTAAGGAAAATCTAAGCAATGCTCCAATTCCCCCCATTAAATAAAATTGCTCACCCTCTTGACTGTCTCTTGAAATGATTTCGAGTTCTGCTCCTGTGTTTTTGGCCATCTCTTCAAATACATCCATTACATCCTCTTTTCCAATAACCTTCATAACCTTTCCACACTTTGGGCATTTCTGTTCTTCCTTTTCACTTCCCCTTACAAATTTTTTCTCGCTAAACCCGCATTCACAGATAAATTCCGCCTCTTCCCATTCAAGACCTTCTGATATTATGACGGTTTCAACTGCCCCCATTTCTAAAGCTTTTTTAACTTCTTCTATGCCATAAGTTGCCTTTGGAGAATCCTTTTGAAGTTCTTCAAAAAATTTTCTTACAATCTGTTTTTCCTTGGATATTTTTGCATCTTTCAGTAAATCTTCAGAGCGGTTTAGTAACTCATGTAACCCAATTTCACCTGTATATCCTATATCCTTTATTCCAAGTATTTTCTTTTTCATATCTTCGGGCACATGCTCTTCCATAAACTTCTCTTTTATCGGCCCCGGCCCGCCAATTATAACGCCTTTTATTTCATCATCTGAAAATATTTTTCTATACCTTTCCCCCACTTCTTTCAAAAAATCATTAAGCATGCCCTCTCTTATCCTCCCGTATCTTGCAGCACTCTGTCCTCCGGCCCTTGTTTTTCCCGGAACTATCGAATCCATATTCTGAACAACTTTTATCTTTTTTCCTCTCAGAATTCCAAAATTTGCTTCACTTCTGTCCAGAACAAGCAAACCATATACATCCTTTTCTTTCATCATCTCTTCAAGAGGTCCCAATTCAAACTTTTGGTCGCACCAGTAAAGCTTTACCTTAACAGGTTCAGGGGGTTCTATAGACCATAGTTCTATATCACTTTCCCCCTCTTTCTCTGATATGTTACCGCAGAAAATAACAAGTCCCCTTTCAGGAGTTTTTTTATAAAGCTTGAGATGCTGCTGTATCTTGGTCAACGCAGAAATAACATTCTTCCTTACTGTTTTGCTCTTAACATTCTGTGTGAGTGATATTTCCTGGGCTATGAGGTTTCCTATCTCATTAAGATTAAAACCAGCAGGAAC
>CAYYYO010000028.1:4571-7447 GCA_964476295.1 uncultured archaeon
TCTTCCGTTATGAATGGGATAATGGGGGCATACATTTTAAGAATCCCAAGCAAAGTTTTGTATAGCGTAAACTTTGCAGCATTTTTACTTTCTTCTTCATCGCCATATAACCTGTGCTTCACCATTTCCAGATAGAAATCGCAAAACACATTCTTGAAGAAATTTTCTATAACCCTCTTGGCCCTGTTCGGATTGTATTCTCTATAACTTTTTTCTGCTTCCTCGATGACTTTATATAACTTTGACAGGATCCATCTATCCTCAATTTCAAGTTTTGCTTCTTTAGGTTTGTAATCTTTCAAATGGTTTTCCACAAACCTCGCTGCATTCCATAGCTTTATTATTATTTTTCCACCGCGTGTTATGTCTTTTTCTCTGTAAATCAAATCTTCTCCCACTCCGGCGCATGTTGCCCAGTATCTGAGAACATCGGCTCCATGTTTTTCTATCACTTTTTCCGGACTTTCCCCTATTTCCTTGCTGCTGCTCATTGCCATTCCTCTATCTACGTAAACATATCCGGATACCATTATATCCTTCCATGGGATGCTGTTCTCATGAAGGTATGCTTTGAGTATGGTATAAAAGGCCCATGTCCTTATTATGTCATGTGCCTGAGGCCTAAGCGTCATTGGAAACATTTTTTCAAAGAATTTTCTGTCTTCTATCCATTTTGTTGTTATTTGAGGAGTAAGAGAAGAAGTCATCCATGTATCCATTACATCCTCTTCCGGCTTGAGGTTTGCTGAACCACACTCGCACTTGTAACCCTGCAGTCTTGGATCAACAGGCAAATCTTCTTCCTTTGCTATTACGATTCTTCCACACTTTTGGCAATACCATACAGGGAATGGAACTCCATAATATCTTTGCCTTGATATGCACCAGTCCCACTTTAAGTTTCTTACCCAGTCTTCATACCTCTTTCTGTAATATTCAGGATACCAGTTTATTTTTCTTCCAAGTTCAATCATTTTTTCTTTATGTTCTAAGGTTTTAATGAACCACTGCTCTGTTGGCAAAAATTCCACAGGTGTTTCACATCTCCAGCAACATCCCACCGTTTGCTTAAGGTCCTCCTGCTTTATAAGCAACCCTTCCTTTTTCAAATCCTCAATAACTGCTTTTTTGGCTTCTTCTATTTTCAAGCCCTTATACCTTCCTGCAAGTTCATTCATTGTGCCATCTTTGTTTATACAAATTTTCATAGGAAGATTGTGCTCTCTCCACCATTCTATATCTGTGGTATCGCCGAAAGTGCATATCATAACAATTCCAGAACCAAATTCCATATCAACTTTTTTATCAGCCATTATAGGAACTTTCTGACCGAATAAAGGAACTGTAGCTTTTTTACCAACAAGATTTTTGTATCTCTCATCTTCTGGATGAACAAAAATTCCAACGCAGGATGGAAGGAATTCCGGTCTTGTTGTTGCTATTTCTATTTTATTCCCATCCTCTAATTCAAAATAAATATAATTTAACTTGGTTGTCCTTTCTTTGTCTTCCACTTCTGCCTGGGCCAATGCGGTCTGATGATAAGGACACCAGAGTATGGGCTCTTCCCTCCTGTAAATCTGACCTTTCCTGTAAAGTTCTACGAAAGATTTTTGCGCGGTTTTTATCGAATAATCACTTATGGTATGGTAAAGCGTAGACCAATCGAATGACATCCCAATCTGCTTGAATGTGTGGGTCATATTCTCTTCAAGTTTGGATGCAGCTTTCCTGCACTTCTCTATAAATGTTTTTCTATCAACAGAACTTTTCTTTATGCCAAGCTTTTCTTCCACATATTTTTCAGTTGGCAATCCGTTATCGTCATACCCGTTTGGAAAGAAAACATTGAATCCAGCCATTCTCATAAAGCGCGCAATTATTTCAAACTCTATGTAATTCTTTGCATGACCCATATGCAGATAGCCGGATGCATACCTTGGTGGAGTATCTATGCTGAATACAGGTTTTTTAGATTCTGGGTTGAATTTGAATATACCCATTTCTTCCCATTTATTTCTCCATTTTTCTTCCACTGTTTTGTGGTCATATTTTTTTGAGAGCATAAATATCATTTAAAGAATAAGAATTTATAAGTTTTTGAAATGGATATAAAAAAAGAAAAATTGTTGGGGGCTTATTTTCTTCTCCTTTTTGACTTTGCTCTCATCTTTCTGAAGTCAGCTGCATAGTCCTTTGCCATTTCTTTTACTATGTCTTTCAATCCAAGACCAATTGCTATTGCCATTCCAACTCCTAGGGAACCTATTACTACGAGCAATAGATTTGAGATTAACTGGGTGTTTATCTGTATTATGGGCAAAGCTATTGCGACGCCAATGTAGATTATTAAGAAGAAAACTGCTTTTCCAAGTACATCAGAGTATATTGTTTTTGCTGAAAGAATCCCATCCTTTACATATACAGCAATTCCATAGGACACTAATATCACTATTATTGCACCTATCAGTTGTGGTATGAAGAATACTATCTGTGTCATAATCTCTTTTAATGATTGAATACCTAGAATTTCAACTGCCCCTGAAATAAAAGTCACGTATATTGCCCATCTTGTTATCACATCGAACAACGAACTTGCCTTGAACTTCAGGTGTTCTTCTTTTCTGAGATATCTGTCAACTCCAGTTCTTATCAGAATTTCCCTGATTACTAGTCCCATTACTTTTCCTACTATGAAACCAATTATTAGTAGGATTATTGCCCCTATCAGGTTTGGTATGAATGCTAGAAATGGGTACCAGATTCTTTCTGCTATCATTCCTAGAGAGGCTAATGCCATTTTTTTCACCTACTTAGATTTTGTAAGTCCTATTTAAAAAGATTTCGGCCTATTTAAAAAGATTTTATAATAAAAA
>CAYYYO010000029.1:0-7396 GCA_964476295.1 uncultured archaeon
TCCCTCTGGGCCCGCCAATTTTTTACATAAGCGTTTCTGAATTCAAAGGATATGCTGTAGTTAATCTTATGTCATAGGTTCCAAGAACAAACTGTGTTATCCTTATTAGGAGAATAAATTATAAAGGTATTTCAAATCAGTGTAACTCCTTCTACTTCAACAGAAGCAATCCCTTCTATTCCTGCGAGGGTGTTCTCAAGGTCATCTGTTCCCTGACCTTCTGCATCAGGTCTGACAACCATAATTCTCAATGCCTTTAGCCCAAATCCTATATCTATTTCTTGCATATCCTCTACGCTAACTCTTTCCTTTATAGTTTCTTTTATTTTTTCTAAATCAACATCAGGCCCTTCTAAATTAACTTTCAAAGAAATGGCTACTTTACCCATATAATCACTTTCTTTTTCTCTTATGTGTCTTTGTTCTCCAACTCTCTTTGTTTAATTTGGAAGATTTCCCGAAACCGCATGCTGCACAGTATCCTTTGCTCTTGTTATATGCATATTTACCACATCTCCTGCATCTGATGTGGGTTGTCCTCTGATGTTTACCAAAAGAAGGAGTTCCCTTAGTCATAAAAACACCTTTACTCTGGGGAAATAAATAGTATGTTATCTCCACGAACGACTATTGTGCCAAGCTTTGTGGTTTTACTGTCGTTCCTTAATTCTGCATCTTTAAGCCAGAGATTTAAATGCAGGTCGAATGCACTTAAAACTCCGGTTATCTCCTCTCCATTTTTCAAGCTTAAAATTACTCTTTTTCCCTTAGCTTCATTCAAAGCATCCAATGGTCTGCTGTCTTCAGTCATATTCTCTTTTAAAGATTCAATATATTTAAAGCTTTTTCTCTATACATATTTAAACTAATTTGAAAAATAATATGTAAGGTAATTTTATGAAATTGCAGGGAAAAAGCAAAAGAACTTCAACAGGTGCAATTTATCATAAGCATAGAAAGAAGAAAAAATATGAAATGGGTAGAGAAACCCTTAGAACAAAATTGGAAGAAAATGAAAGGAAAAAAACGATAAGATGCAGAGGAAGGAATAAAAAAATGAGATTAATAGCAACAAAATTTGCCAATCTCTCTGATCCCAAAACAAAAAAAAGCTTCAAGGTAGAAATAAAAAATGTTATAGAAAATCCGGCAGATCCTCATTTTGTCAGAAGAAATATAATAACCAAGGGAGCCATTATAGAAACTGAAAAAGGGAAGGCCAAAGTAACTTCAAGACCTTCTCAGGATGGGACTGTCAATGCTGTACTTATTTAAAAATTTCTCCAGTTTCTTCTGACCAAAAAAGCAAATCCAATTCACCCATGGGTATTCCGATTCTTTTAGAAAATTGCCTCATCTTTTGCTCTATTTCCAGATAATTTCTTTTTGTAAGAGTTTTTGGTATTTCATTTATCACGCCATATTTTTGGAGGTTCTTCAAAATGTGCCTATCCAGTATTGCCAGATTTTTTCCCATTCCTATATTTCTAAGAAAATGCGATGCCTCTTTCATCCCAAGACCTTTTACATTCTTCACCAGCCATTCCCTTACTTCTTTGGGATCTCCAATAAGTTTGTTTTTTATTTTTATTTTTCCACTTTCTTTAAACAATTTTCTTGCTTCAACTATGTATCTTGACTTGTTATTGCGAAATCTTACTTTCATGAATTTCTTTATTTCGCTTTCTGTACCATTGAAAAGTATGCCATTTCTTTTAATTTTTTCTAAAAAATCACCACATACCTTTGCCTTATTCTGTGGTGTACAGAGACAAAAGCATAATTCTGCAAAAATTTCTTCATCGGAACCATTTCCTATCTTTTCGAATTCTTTTAATCTTCTTTTTATTTCCATTTTTTTCTTCTTGTAATGCTCCAGAAGCTTGTTCATAAAAGATATATTGATTCTCCATCAAATAAATAGTATGATAAAAGCTGTGCTGTTCGACCTTGACAACACGTTGATAGATTTTATGAAAATGAAAAAGGTTTGTTCCGAAGAAGCCATTTCAGAAATGATAGATGCTGGTCTTCCTGTAAGCAAGAACAAAGGTGTGAAGATACTTTTTAACTTGTATAAGAAATACGGAATAGAAAACCAAAAAATATTCCAAGAGTTTTTAAAGAAAGTTATGGGCAGAGTTGACAACAAAATCCTTGCAAAGGGAATTTCTGCTTACAGGAGGGTTAAAATAGGGTTTTTAAGACCTTATCCAAATGTTAAATCTACTTTAATAAAGCTTAAGAGTAAAGGGCTGAAACTTGGAATAGTATCAGATGCTCCTGAACTGCAGGGATGGATAAGACTTGCAGATATTGGAATGATTCATTTCTTCGATCTGGTTTTAACCTTAAGCGAAACAAAAGAAAGAAAACCATCAAGAAAACCGTTTGAGCTTGCTATCAGAAAACTTAAACTTAAACCTCAAGAAATACTCTTTGTTGGTGAAAATCCGGAAAGAGATATAAGGGGTGCTAAGTCGGTTGGTATGAAAACTGTTCTTGCGCTGTATGGTTTAGACTATGAGACAAAACCAATAAAAATTAAACCCGACTACAAAATAAATAACATATCTGAAATTTTGAAAATCATCGAACGTGAAAAAAATGAGAGTTAGAATTAAAGTGTATGGTTTGGTACAGGGCGTGTTTTTCAGATTCAACACAAAGGAAAAGGCAGATGAGCTTGGTTTAAAGGGATGGGTTAGAAACAAAGGGGATGGAAGTGTAGAAATCTTAACAGAGGGAACTAATGAAAAAGTCAAGGAGTTAGTTAAATGGTGCAAAGATGGTCCCGGAATGTCAAGAGTTGATAAGGTAGAAGTAGAAGAAGATGTAACAAAAGAGAAACTAAGAAAATTTGAAATAAAATATTAGCAACTACCACTTGAAGATGCGCCACTGCCTTCTCCTATAGGACCAAATCCTGGCTGCTCTGAAGTTGTGCTAAGATTTTCTTCACATTCTGCTGGAGGATTGTTGAAGGATGAACATATTTCCTCTTTTATTGCTTCCGATGACCTTGTAACACTGATCACTTTATCATTCAATACAAATGTTGGTGAACCTCTTACTCCATATTCTTCATTTAAATCATCTTCAATTGGATAAGGCGGGAATCTGTTTTCACTTCCTTCAAATGTCTCTGTTAAGTTATATCCCTCATCTATCTGATCTATGCAGTCGTCAATTGTTGTTTTGTCAATACCGGCTTCTTCCAGACATGTTTCATATCCTTTATTTTCCACATAGCATCTCAGGTAGTTTGTCAGCTTATCTGGCGTTTCCTTCTGTATGCAGTAAATTCTGTTGTTGTCATTGAATTCATCTTTTCCATGCATTATATAGTTTACAAAGTTTATCTGAATGTCTGCTTTATCTCCAAGAAGTTCCATTACCGGAACATATGCCTTTATGAACTGCAAACCGAACGGACAGTGAGACATCACAAAGGCGTGGGCAACCGGTTTATCGGATTTTGGAACTTCCTGTGTCTGTTTTTGATTCTGTTCTTGTTGTTGAGCTTCACTGTCTTCTTTCACTTTTTCCATATCAACTGCCTGGGGAAAGAAAAGCTTCCCGTCTTTTGTTACATAGGATTCAACATCCTGAGACATCGAACCCATTTTTAACTCTATGGTTATCTTGTATAATCCTTCCTCCTCACTAACATCTTTAACCGAGACATTTGTCCCTGGCCTGACCATATATTCTTTTATGAAATCTAAAGTTTTTTCTGCAGCATCATCTGCACTCATTGTTTCTGTAACAGTTCCTGAATATCTCATTCCTGAAAAAATAATTGCCAAAAGAATAAGTATTAAAATTATTGAAGCGATAGAAACTGATTTCCACACATTTTTTATATACTTCTTTTCCTTCTTTCCTATTTTAACTTCTTTGCTTTTCTCCTTTTTGTCATCCGAGTCCTTAGACATGTCAATTATTACGCAGCAGACATATTTAAATGTTATTTTCTACCATTCATATTTATGAAATTTAACAAAATTCTCTGCAGATACGGTGAAACTGCCCTTAAATCTGAACATACAAGAAGATTCTTTGAGGACAAGATGATATCCAATATAAACAAAGGTCTTAAATCAAGAAATATAGAATTTACTATAAAGAGGGAACCTGGACGTCTTTACATAAAAACCAAGCAATGGGAAGAAGCAGCAGACATATTGAAAAGAGTTTTCGGACTTACGAGTGTATCACCAATAAAAGAGTTTACAATCAAGGCGGATATCGAAAAAATTGTTAATTATGCCGAAAGATTTGCAAAGAGATTCATAAGGAAGGAAGATACCTTTGCCGTGAGGGCAAGAAGAACTGGCAATGATGCATTCACAAGCCAGATGATAGAAAGAAAAGTTGGTGCAAGAATAGTAGAATCCATTGGTGCCAAAGTCGACCTTACAAATCCCGACAAAACTTTATACATAGAAGTAAGGCAGAACAGGGCGTTTTTCTTCAAAGATAAAATAAAATGTCCGGGCGGGCTTCCACTTGGAACTCAAGGCAGTGTTGTTGTCCTGTTCTCGGGAGGAATTGATTCAGCAGTGGCTGCATGGATGATGATGAAAAGAGGTTGCAGAGTAATCCCCCTTTATATAAATTCTCCATATATTGAACAAAAACCTGCATTTGAAAAGGCAAAGAAAGTTGTTGAAGAATTAAAAAAATGGTCTGTAGGACAAAACATGAAATTAGTTGTAGTTAAAAACACGTGGCTTACAGAAATACTGGAAAAAACAAGGGAAAATCTCACATGCCTTTTGTGTAAGAGAATGATGTACAGGGTTGCAGAAAAGGTATGTGAAAGAAAGAAGGCCAAAGCCATAGTCACCGGAGAAAACCTGGGTCAGGTGGCTTCCCAGACTTTAGACAATATTTACGTGTTGGACCAAACCACACATTTCCCTGTCATTAGACCTCTTATTGGATTAAATAAAGAAGAGATTGTAGAAATGGCCAAGAATATCGGAACCTACAATGCATCAATATCTTCTTCTCACCAGTGTACCGCCGTTCCAGATTCCCCACGTACCAAAGGAAAACTTAACGAAATTCTTAAAGAAGAAAAGAAATTAGACGTAGAAAAGCTTGTTGAAAAATCTGTGAAATCCATGAAAACTTTTTAATATAAACAAACAAATTTTAATCGTGTGGTTTAATGGGTGTGAAAATACCTAACTCTGAACTGGTTAAAAGAATCATCTATTACTCTATGAAAAAGCGCGGTATCGTTCATACACAGGACGAACTTGCAGAAATTGTTAAAAAAGAGCTCAAAAAACTCAACAAGAAATTCACCATAACGCCTCATAGGGTAAGAAAAATTGCTTTGCAGATAGAAAATATGGAAATTATGGTAAAAACGAAAAAAAGCAAGAAGAGCAAGCCAAAAAAATGTCCTGTATGCGGGAACAAGTTAAAGCCAATTCATGCAAAAAATCTTCTTGGCAAAAAAATAACAATTGGTTTTCGCTGCAAGTTTTGCGGATACCATGCAGATGAAAAATTCTTTGCTCCAATGAAGTATGAATTCAAACTGATTAAGAAGTAATGCTTTCCAGCAATTCGCATGTTTTGCATATTTCACGCGATGTTGGTTCACCGCATTTAGGACAAGCTTTCACTTCTGCCGTATTTGCGAAGTATTTTCTCAATGCCGGAAGCATTGCATCAAAATTTCTTATTATGTTATATTTAGTTCCCGGATACTTTTCTTCCATCTCATTTATAAATTTTCTTACATCAAACCTGATACTATCTTCAGAGTATGGACATCTGCTACTATAGAAATCTATACCGTTTAACATGCAGTAGAGAGCTGTTTCTTTTTCCGGAATATTTCTCAGAGGTTTTATTCTCGTAACAAATTCCTTTCTGGGGAAAGGTGGTTTGGGCCCGAGCCTCATCAACCTGTTTATATCACCTTTAAGGTTGTTTATGAAAACGCTTTGTATCTCATCATCAAGATTGTGACCTGTGGCAAGTTTTGTTGCCCCAAGTTCTCTGCTTTTTTTGTTAAGCAAGAATCTCCTGAAAACGCCGCAGTAAGTGCATGCTCTTGCTTTCTTTTCCTTAACAATCTCGTCGAGGGATTTCCCGAACTCTTCCTTAAATGAAAAAATATGAAGCTCTACTCCAAGGTTTTCACAAAGCTTTTTTGCAGATTTTATGCTTTTGTCCCTATAACCCCTTATTCCCTCATTTATTATAATGGCAGATAGTTCTATGTCAGGCCTTTTTCCAAAGAACTTGTTCATAAGGTAAAGCGTAAGAGAAGAATCCTTTCCTCCGGAAAGGGCTACACATATTTTATCCCTCTTTTTTACAAGATTGTTATTTCTTATGGTTAATTTCACCTTTGCCTCAAGCTGTTTGGAAAAGTGTCTCTTACACCATGCCCTTCCCTCATACTTTCTGTAAATCACTGCCGGGTTTCCGCAAGCGAAACATTTCATCTTCTACCATCCCACTCATCAAAAAATTCTTCCAGAAACATTTCCATAAATTCATGTCTATGCTCCGCAATTTTCTTTGCAGTCTCTGTATTCAACGTATCTTTTATTTTCAAAAGTTTTTCATAGAAATGGTCTATGGCGGTTTCACTTTCCCCATTGTATGTATCTGATATGCTTTTTTCTGGAATATATACCGGCCTGTTGTTCTCTCCAGAATAAATCATAGCCCTCACAATGCCAATTGCACCCAGGACATCTAACCTGTCAGCATCCTGTAGTATCTTTGCCTCCAAAGTCTTTGGCTTAATTTGCTTGCTGAATCTATGTGCCTCTATGCAGTGAATTACACTTTCCTTTTTATCATAATCCTTTAGAATTTCCCTGGCCATTTCTGCACTTATTTTTTCATGATTTTTTCTGTCTTTAAAAATTCCTATGTCGTGAAGAAGCGCGGCCAACTTTAATACTTCCAGATCGGCCCCCTCCTCCTCTCCTATTTTCATGCAAAGATTGTAAACTCTTAGAACATGATCCCAGTTATGTGCCCCATCATTTCTTTCCATATATTTTTTTGCTATGCTTTTTACCTTCTCTATGTCCATACTACCCACTTGAAGTTATTTCTATTATTTCCAAAATGTCTCCATTTTTCATCTTGTCCTCAACCGGAACGAACCTTCCATTTTTCTTTACCAAGACTGATTCCGTGTTTATTTTCAATCTTTTAAGAAGTTCTTCTATTGCCTTTTCCTTTGTTTGAATTTTCTTTGCTCTGTTATTCAATTTAAGTGTGACCTGCATATTATTTATAGAAGATTAAAAACTTTATATTCGTGCCGAGGTGGGAGAGCGGTTTAATCCGGTCGGCTCGAGTCTTTGAGTGTGACCGACTACACCGTGAGGTGTACGCAGGTTCGAAA
>CAYYYO010000030.1:0-6804 GCA_964476295.1 uncultured archaeon
ACCATTTTCATCAAAGAATATACCAGGTACAGTAGTATCCATTACACATCTAGAACATATTCGGGTTGACATGTCATTTACCTCCATTTCCATCAATTTATTAAAATTTAATTTTTATAAATTTATTTATTGTTCTACCTTATATTACTGGAGAAAACAAGTATCAATATAATTATGAAATTGAAAATGTAAGTAATAAGCAATTAAAAGAGAGGAGTATTTTGATAAATTTTCCTATAGAAATAGGATTAAATCTTTTTAAATAAATTTAAAATGAATGATATTTATGAATCAAATAAATTTTGTAGTATTTTTTGTATCGTTTATTACATGTTTCATAGTTACCAAATTTTTTATTAAAAAATTTAGAAGAATTGGGGCAAAACCTTACGTTGTTCCAGATATGTACAAGAAGGGGAAGCCACAAGTTCCAAATTTGGGCGGGTTGGCTATAATCTTTGGAATTGTTTCAAGCTTAATTGTTTCCCAGTTTCTTATCCAGAGCGTTGAAAAACTACTGATTTTTTACTTTGTTGTGCTTACATACGGTATATTTACGCTTACTGACGATTTGGTTGATGTTGGCAGAAAGTCCAAAATATTTGTGCCATTCTTTCTTGCCTTGCCAATTGCCCTTTTAAACATAGATACATCTCTTTCCCTTGGATTTTTTCAAATAGAGTTGGGAGCAATTTATACTTATATTGTGGCTCCGCTCTACCTTATGGTTGTTGCAAACCTTGTTAACATGCATTCAGGGTTCAATGGGCTTCAGACAGGACTTTCAGGAATATTGCTTATTACTATATTTTTAAAGATAATAATGAAACATGGACTGGATGCAACGTATTTTGCATTACCTATCTTGGGAGCAGTTCTTGCCTTCTGGTATTTTGACAGGTATCCGTCAAAAATATTTCTTGGAAATGTGGGTTCCTATACCATTGGTTCAGCAATCGGAGGGTTGTTGATTCTTAACAATATAGAGTTTTTTGGAGTTGTAATCCTTATACCGCATATAATAAATTTCTTGGGTGCAGTATGGCAGGAAGTTATAAGAGGGAATATGTTAAAGGAAAAACTCTTTGCAAAGGTAAGAAGTGACGGGACAATAGAGCCACCAAAGTTTTTTACCTTTAAATGGTTTCCCGCTTATTTCTTTAAGTTAACGGAAAAACAATTGACTTATGTGATGTATATAATAACAGGAGCGTTTTGTTTGATTGGGTTAATATTTTTCTAGGTTGATTAAATGAAAATTTTAATAGACATAGGTCATCCAGGTCATGTACATTTTTTCAAGAATTTTATCTGGGAGATGAAAATACGTGATCATGATATAATCGTTACTTCTAGGGAGAAAGAGATCTCAAATTATTTGCTAAATAAATATAAAATAGAATACAAAAGCATAGGAAAGAATAAAAAAGGTCTTTTAAATAAGTTTATAGGAATACCATTATTTGATTTCAGAATGTTCAAAATAGTGAAAAAATTTAAGCCGGATATTTTTCTTAGTATAGCCAGCTTGTATGCTGCCCAAGTAGGTAAATTATTGGGTAAAAAAGTGATAACTTTTACAGATACAGAACATGCAAAAATAGCAAATTTTCTTACATTTCCATTTTCTGATATTATATGTACACCTTCATGTTTTTTGAAAAATTTAGGCAGTAAGCATGTAAGGTATGATGGATACCATGAATTAGCTTATTTGCATCCCAATCGCTTTAAACCAAACGCAAATGTGCTAAAAGAGCTGGGACTAAGTAAAAAAGACAAATTTTCTATTGTGAGATTTATTTCTTGGAGCGCTGCACATGATATAGGTCAAAAAAGATCTGCCGCAGAAGATAAAATAAAAATCGTCAAGGAAATGGAAAATTATGGAAAA
The DNA here is from genome assembly GCA_964476295.1 of uncultured archaeon. Classification (GTDB taxonomy): domain Archaea; phylum Aenigmatarchaeota; class Aenigmatarchaeia; order PWEA01; family JAGHBM01; genus JAGLWW01. Next base: position 1,895 of record CAYYYO010000030.1, read on the forward strand.
GTTTTTGTGACATTTGAGGGAAATTTGCCAAAAGAACTTGAAGAATATAAATTAAAATTAGCTCAGGAGAAATTTCATGATTTATTATATTATTCTCAATTATATTTAGGAGAAGGTGGAACCACTTCAACAGAAGCAGCAGTTTTAGGCGTGCCTTCGATAATTGCCAATCCACTGGCAAAATATTGTGGAAATCACATTGAATTATCAAAAAAATATAAGCTTCAGATGTTTTTTGATTCTATAACAGAGGCAAAGATGAGAGCAATTGAAATATTAGAAGATAAAAACTCAAAAAAAATATGGAGAAAAAGGAGAGAAAGAATGCTTAAAGATAAGATAGATGTAACCAAGTGGATGGTTGAATTTGTGGAGGGGGTGGTTGAGAATGATAAAGGAAAGAACGTTTGACGAATACTTTGAAAAGAAAGTGAAAGAGTTTGGAAATAATTCATGTTTAACGGATGGAGAGACTGGTAGAAGTTGGACTTTTAAAGAAATGAATGAAGCTGTGAATCAGGCAGTCAATTTTTTGAAAAAAATGGGTTTGAACACGGGAGATAGGTTTGCAACGATAATGAGGAACTACCCCGAATTTTTTGTGATGTATCTTGCTTCCATGAAGCTTGGCACACTCATAATGCCAATGGCTGTTGACCTTCCTTTTAAAAAGATTGTTGAAAATTTTAACAGGTTTGAAATAACTCTTGCCATTGTGGATGAGGAAAATCTGAAGAAAATCGAAGAAATAAAAGAACAAACAAATTTGAAGCACGTTTTCACAACCGGTTCAAAAGACAATCTTTTTGAAGAGCTTTCAAAGTTCCCGACTTCTTTGGAAGGTGTAGAGCTGCCATCTATAGATACTCCGGGTTCCCTGTACTTTTCTTCAGGCACTACAGGAACTCCCAAGGGAATTCCACAATCTCCAAAAAATCTTTTAACTGCAGCAGAGAGTTTGGCCGAGGCATATGAGTTTGGCCCAGAGGATACGCAAATGGGAATTCTTCCAAACTATCATACAGCTCTTGCAACTTACGGCTTTTGGCCTGGCTTTACCATAGGAAGCAACTTTGTGCTTTTCAGAAAATTCAGCAAGAGCAATTTCTGGAAGAACATGGAAAAATACAAAATACGCTTTGTGGAAACAGTGCCTACTGTATTGGTAATGCTGATGAACCCGCCTGAAGATGTTTCCAAATATGACCTCAGCTCTTTGAAGTTCATTGGCTCGGGTTCGGCAACCCTTTTGCCGGAAGTGCAGAAAAGATTTGAAGAGACATTTGGCGTTTTAATATGCAATAAGTATGGCCTCAGTGAGACAGAGCCAACGCACTTCAACCCACCTTATCCTGAACTCCGTAAAGTGGGTTCCATAGGAAAACCTCTTTCGATGTGCGAGGTAAAGGTTATGAAAGAGGACGGAACCTTTTGCAAACCAAATGAAATAGGAGAAATTGTCATGAGAGGGGATAATGTGGTTAGCGGTTACTACAAGGACCCGGAAGCAACAGCAAAAGCTTTCAGGGACGGATGGTTTCATACGGGGGATATGGCATACTTTGATGAAGATGGGTTCTACTTTCTTGTGGCAAGAAAAAAGGATGTTATTATCAGGGGAGGTGCAAATATCTATCCTGATGAAGTGGACAGCGTGCTTTATTCTCATCCGGACGTTCTGGAGGCAGCTTCCTTTGGCGTGCCGGATAAGATATACGGGGAAGAGATAGTTGCCTGCGTTGTCCTGAAAGAAGGTAGAAAAACAAGAGAAGAGGAATTAATCAAATACTGCAGGGAGAACCTGGAAGCTTATAAATGTCCCAAAAAGATTAAATTTATAGATAAAATACCAAAAACACATTCAGGAAAACTGCTGAGAAGGAAACTTGCAGAAATGATGAAAGAGGAGTTTGAATGATAGAAGTGAATAAGGAGGATGGGGTCGCCGTTGTTACAATAAACGGGTTGAGAGACCTCAACCTCTACAACTGGGAGATTCTTGAGGAATTTTACAAAACTCTCTGCGACCTGGAAAAGGATAAAGAAACCAGAGTGGTTATACTCACGGGAAAGGGGGAAAAAGCATTCTCTGCAGGAACTGATTTGCATGTTGAGTATGAGCTTAAAGGGGAGGAAGGAGGAAAAAAGTGGAGCGAACTGGGGCATAAAATTACAGGAAAAATGGAATCTCTCCCAAAGCCGATTGTTGGTGTTATAAATGGCTATGCCCTTGGGGGTGGAATGGAAATAGCGCTGGCCTGTGATTTCCTGATTGCATCGCCAACAGCAAAGTTCAGCATACCTGAGGTGAAGTATGGAATTATACCCGGCTGGGGCGGAACGCAGAGACTCCCAAAAATCGTTGGAAAGGGAAAAGCAATGGAGATGATACTTTCAGGGGAAATGATAGATGCGGAAGAGGCATGCAGGATTGGAATAGTCAATAAAATTGTGGATAATCCATTGGAAGAGGCCAAAAAAATATGCAAAACCATTGCAGAAAACGCGCCGCTGTCCCTGGCGTATGCAAAATCACTTATAAATAATTCATTTTACAAGGAAATTAATAATAGCTTAGAAATAGAATACTTTGCAAAGTGCTTCAATACCAAAGACCATGAGGAGGGAATGAAGTCGTTTTTTGAAAAAAGAAAGCCAAAATTCAAGGGTGAATAAATGAAGGAAACCATGATAGAGGCAATAAAAAAGGCAGGAAAGGTTGTCAATGAAGAGAGGGGAAAAATAGAAGAAGTAAGAATGAAATCATATAAGGATTTTGTTACAAGTGTTGACCTGAAATCGGAAGAAATAATCGTAAAAACAATAAAGGAAAGGTTTCCTGAACACACGATTTACTCTGAAGAGATGGGAACAGAGAATAAAAGTTCAGAGTATATGTGGATTATAGACCCGCTGGACGGGACTCATAACTATATGTTCAATATACCTTTCTTTGGAATTTCCATAGCACTTGCCAGGGATAAGAATGTTATCATGGGGGCAGTTTATCTGCCGGCCTTTGATGAACTGTTCTTTGCTGAAAAGGGAAGGGGGGCATTTCTCAACGGAAAGCCAATCAATGTTGCACCGCATAAATTACCCGAATCTTTGGTTTTGTACGACAATCAGTTTCACAACCATAAGGATATGCTTCCTAATTTTGCTAAAATTGCAGAAAAGGTTTTCACAACAAGAATAATGGGCTCTGCTGTGTGCGACCTGACATCTGTAGCAAGGGGATATGCAAATGCAAGGATTTTCCACAAGCCAAAATTATGCGATTTTGCAGCTGGAGCTTTGATAGTTGAAGAGGCAGGAGGAAAGGCAACAGACTTTCAAGGAAACAATTGGAACATAGAAACAAAAAATCTTATAGCTTCCAATGGCATAATTCATAATGATTTGTTGCAAATATTAAAAATTAAAAAATATTGAGAAGGTGATGTAATGGAAAAACCAATTATGGGAATAACGATGGGAGACCCGGCAGGAATTGGCCCCGAGATAGCCGCAAAGGCGTTGTCAAAAAAAGAGATATATGAGATATGCAGGCCTTTGGTCATAGGAGATAAGGGGGCAATGGAAGACGGGATAAGAATAGCAAGAAAACCGCTCAAAATAAATCCTATAGAAAAAGTTTCAGAAGCAAAATTTGAATACGGGACAATTGATGTTATAGACCTTAAAAATATAGATATGAGCAAACTGAAATACGGAACAATTGGAGAAATGACTGGTAAAGCTGTGGGAGAGTACATAAAGAAGGCAATAGAACTTGCTATGAATAAGGAGATAGATGCTATAGTAACGAATCCCATACACAAGGAGTCCTTCAAGCTTGGTGGCTGGGGTAAGAAATATGCAGGCCATACGGAAATGCTCGCAGACCTAACAGGAACAAAAAAATATAACATGATGCTAATGCATGGAAATTTCAGGGTTGTTCACGTTTCTACGCATATTTCATTGAGAGATGCATGTGATGCTGTGAAAAAAGACAGAGTACTGAATACAATAAAAGTTGCTTATCAGGGATGCAGAGATTTGGGGATAGAAAACCCAAAAATTGCAGTAGCAGGATTGAATCCTCATGCCAGCGATGGCGGACTTTTCGGATGGGAAGAGGAAAAGGAAATAATTCCTGCAATTGAGGAAGCAAAAAAATTAGGATGGAGCGTGGAAGGTCCCATACCAGCAGACACTGTTTTCTCTAAGGCAAGAGGGGGCATGTATGATGTGGTTGTTTGCATGTATCATGATCAGGGACATATACCAATGAAACTTGTTGGTTTTGTCATGGATGAAAAAACAGGAACATGGAAATCTGTGAGTGGTGTGAATGCAACGTTAGGATTGCCGATAATAAGAACCTCGGTTGACCATGGAACAGCTTTTGGAAAAGCAGGAAAGGGCACGGCAACTGCCGACAGTTTGATAGATGCAATTCATGTGGCAATTCAGTTTGCCAAAAACAGGAAGGTGAGAAAATGAAATTGAATCATATATCTATAGCATATAGAGACATAGGTAAAATGGCTTATTTTTTGGAAAATGTTCTTGGTATGAAACCAGAAGAACCTATAATTGATAAAGACCAAAACATCAATACATTGGCATTCAAGTCAGATGGCTCAGAGATTCACTTGATAGAACCCATAAGCGAAAACTCGCCTATAACTAAATTCCTGAACAAGCGAGGGGAGGGGCTGCATCATATAGCAATAGAAGTTGAAGATGTGGAAAAAACTGTTGAAGAATTAAGAGAAAAGGGAGTGGACATAGTAAGAGAGCCAAAAGTGGAATATGACGGAAGTAAAATAGCTTTTATTAACCCAAAAAGTGCATGCGGCGTTTTAATAGAGCTAATTGAAAAGAAAAAGTGAAAACATGAAAGTTCTTGTAACAGGAGG
>CAYYYO010000031.1:0-1451 GCA_964476295.1 uncultured archaeon
ATACCAAAAGATCCAAAACTATTAGCGTATGCTGTAAGGGGTTTGTATGAGCCAGAACTGATAAAGACTTCGAGAAAAATAAACGAGTTTATGCCACTCCATATGGTGGAACTTGTAAAAAGTGTTGTGAAAGGTGGGAAAATAAGTATACTTGGATTGGCGTTTGTAAAGGACTGTGACGACACAAGAAATTCTCCAGCATTGACTGTTATGGAAGAACTGAAAAAAAATGGATTTGAAGTTTCAGCGCACGATCCATTTGTTGAAAGTTCTGGGTTGGAAGAATGCCTGAAGGATAGTGATTGTTTGGTTCTGGCAACAGACCATACGGAATTCAAAAAGTTAAACACAAGAGAAGGTCTGGAAAAAATAAAGAAACTTATGAGAACTCCGATAATAGTTGACGGAAGAAACCTGTTTGACAAGAAGTTGTGCGAAGAAATGGGTTTTGTTTACAAAGGTATAGGAAAGGGTTAAATTATTTCTTCTTTGGCACCGTTATAGATTCCCAGGCCACCCCAGTATCTTAAAAGCCGTGTGCCCCATTTTATTTCAAAATCTGGAACATCCTCACCCAGAGCATGCTTAACGGCACCGTAAATGATGTTCGCTCCGGCAAGAGTTGAAAGAACCATAGTTCCCTGTATTCTCGGGTTGCACTCTATTATCTTTGGTGTGCCATTTTCATCAAGCTTAAACTGGAAACCGAAAGCATATTTGAGACCGATTTTTTCAGAAAGTTTTGCAGAAGCGTCTATTATCTGTTCGTTTTTCTCCACAGTTCCATTGAATGTTATTCCGGTTCTTATTAAGTCGCGGGACCTTGGAACGATAATCATGTTATTTGCCTTCAGAATATCCACACTGTATTCTTTTCCCGGAAGGAATTCCATTAAAAGAAGTTCTGGAAACTTCTCGCCAACTATTTCTTTAAACTCATCCAACTTCAGGTACACATCGGTGGGTTTTTCAGAGTAGAACGAATTCTTCCTGTCAAACTTTTCATCTATTATTCTCAGGCCCCTCATGCCACTGGATACCGGGGGCTTTACAACAAGCTGTTTTGAAGGCCAGCCCAACTCTCTCGCATACTTTTCCAAATCACTGGAATTGTTGACCAGATGAAATTTTGCAGTAGGCAATCCGAATTTTTTAGAAGTTTTCATAAGCTCGTGTTTGTTGTTGGAAAGTTCTATTGCACTTCTTGGAGAAATTGCAACTTTCGCGTTTATTTTTTCAAACTCTTTAAAAGATTCAGAAAGCTTGAATAGTTCATTTGTTGTCTGGGGAAGAATCACATCAACTTTTTCCTTTTCACATATTTTAAGAAGCTCTGGAATGAAAGAATCTTCTGATGGATTTGGAACCTTGTAAAAATTGTCACAAAGATATTTGCCTACAACATACCCCTTTGTATCAGTCCCTATTGTCCTTATTTTTCTTCCATCAAA
>CAYYYO010000031.1:1551-6782 GCA_964476295.1 uncultured archaeon
TCGCATGTGGAAAAAACTACCCAGAATAGTTCGTGGCCTTCTTCCAATAGTTTGGCCACGGTTCCACCTGCTCCTAACTCTATATCATCTGTGTGTGGCGAGAGCAAAAGAACTTTCATACAATCCCCTTTATAGTATCAACAATCAGATTTAAATCTTCTTTCTTTAAGGCCGGGTGGATTGGGAGGGAGAGGACTTTCTTTGAGGCCTCTTCGGCAACAGGCAGGAAATCATTATAGCCCATTTTCTGGTAAAGCGGTTGTTTGTGAATTGGCTTGGGATAGTACACACGGGCACCAATTCCTGCATCATTGAGCTTCTTGAGCAGCTCATCTCTGTTTTCCGTTTTTATGGTATACTGGTGAAAAACGTGTTTTGCATGAGAGGAAACATGAGGTGTTTGGACTATGCCTTTAAGATTTTTTGTCAGGTATTCCGCGTTTTTAATTCTTATTTCATTTAAGGCATCCAGTTTTTTTAACTGGACAAGGCCGATAGCCGCCTGAATGTCTGTCATTCTTAAGTTGTAGCCAAGTGTTTCGTGCTCATAAGTTTTTGATTGGCCGTGGTTTCTCAGCTTCCTTATTTTTTCAGCAATTTTTTCATCGTTGGTTGTAACCATTCCCCCTTCCCCTGTAATCATGTTTTTTGTGGCATAAAAAGAAAAGGCAGCGCAGTCGCCAATAGAGCCGACTTTCTGTCCATTGTATTCGGCGCCATGTGCCTGGGCAGAGTCCTCCAAAATTTTTAATCTGTGTTTCCTTGCTATTTCAATTATAGGGTCCATATCTGATGGATGGCCGTAAAGATGTACGGGGATTATTGCCTTTGTCCGACCTGTGATTTTTTCTTCTATCCTGTCGGGATTTATGTTGAAAGTTTTGGAATCTATATCCACAAAAACCGGTTTGGCCCCGCAGAAGAGTATGGCATTGGCTGTGGCTATAAATGAGAAAGGGGTTGTTATAACCTCGTCTCCGGGTCCTACCCCAAGGGCAAGGAGGGCAAGGTAAAGAGCAGTGGTGCCGGAGGATGTGGCTATTGCATGCTCTGTTCCGATATACCTTGCGAACTTCTTTTCAAACTCTTCAACTCTCGGACCCTGAACAAGCATTCCTGACTCTAAAACTTCCATAACCGCATTTTTCTCTTCTTCTCCAAGCATTGGATTTGCTATTCTTATCATAAACTCACTATCTTCTTTGCCCTTTCAGAAAGGTTTGATTGGTCAAGATTCTTTATTAAATCCCTGACATCCCCAACTACTCTCGCTGGAACGCCATAAACCACTGCAAAATCCGGAACATCTTTGGTGACAACAGAACCTGCACCGATAAGGGCTGCTTTGCCTATGACCACGCCCGGAAGGATTGTGGAGTTGGCTCCAAGAGTGGCCAAAGCCCCTATGTACACGGGCTCGCATTTCCATTCCTTGAGGAAGGCAGGCCTCCTGTCATTTGTCAGGCAGACGTTAGGTGCAAGAAAAACATCATCTTCTATTACGGTTCCTGTAGGAATGTAAACTCCTGACTGAATGCTAACGTTTTTTCCTATTTTGCAGTCATTGTCTATTGTAACATTTGTGCCTACAAGGGTGTGGTCGCCTATTTTTGTATTTTCTCTTATGAGGTAATAATGACCTGTTTGAACATAATCTCCGAGAACCGTACCGGAGTAAATTGTTCCGTGAGACCTGAGGGTGCAGTTTTTGCCTACAATAGAACCATTTATCTCATTGGGATTTCTTTTGAAAGCTTCCATTTCAGAGCGGGAGGGGTGCCCTACTATAACGTTATCCCCAATAAATGTTCCCTCTCCAATTTTGCTTTTCCCATAAACTATAGGTTTCATGGGTTATTTTTCGAATACAAAGCTTAAATAAGTTGAATATTAAGGTTAAGGTCTGTAGAGTTATGATTATTTATATATTTTTTATTCTACATCATATAAAATTATATATAAATATTATCTAAAATAAATAATACTCATGAATTGGCAAAAAGTTGCAAAAAAATTGGAAGGATTTCAGACAGTTGAATCCATAGAAAAGACTCTAAGAGTAAAAAGAGCGACTGCAATAAACTATGTTTACGAAATGAGAAAACGCGGGTTCGTTCACGGGGAAAGCAGAGGCAGGAAAGGGAAGAGGTTATATGAAATAAGGCCGTATAGAAAAATCTCTGCTGGATACCCCGGGCTCTATGAAATAATAAATGCAAATTCTCCAATAAAAGTTGTCAGGTCATATAAGACTATAGTGTATAGAAAAATGTCCATAGAAGAAGCCATTGTAAAGGCAATAGAAACCAAAAACTTTAGGTTAATACTTGCTTCTCTGGCGCTCTTTAAAAAGGTAAGAAACTGGTACAGGCTGTACAAATTATCTAAAGGAGCTTGCGTTGGAAGAAAAGTTGGTGCACTTTATGACATATCAAGGAAATATGTTAGAAAGATGAAAAGAATGGATAAAAGAGTGGAAAATCTTCTTAAGGAAACAAAAGTTAAAAGTAAGTATATAGTTCCGAGATTGAGAACAGAAGATTTTAAGGAAATTGAAAAAAAATGGAATGTTTACATACCATTCAATAAGGAAGACCTTGAGAGGTATAAAGAATGATAGACTTTGAGAGGCAGATAGAAATATTCAAACTAATCGGAAAGTCGCTCAAAGAAAGTGTGGAATGTTATGCAATAGGAGGAACCGCAATGCTTTTTCTTGGGTTAAAGGATTCCACAAAGGATGTGGATTTGGTTTTTGAAAAAAAAGAGGAAAGGAACTTGATAAAAAAAGTGTTAGAAAAAATTGGATTAAAAGAGAGTAATGATATTGAAATATACAGGCATAGTGAAACAATTAAAGAGTCTCCGATCCTGCTGGAGGGTCATGACTCCAGATTTGACCTCTTTCTGAAAGACATAATCTCATTCAAGCTGTCTCCGGGAATAAAGGAAAGGGTTAAAGAAAGGCATGAATTTGATAACTTTAAGATTATGGTAGTTTCACCTGAAGATATACTATTGCTCAAGTCTGCAACTGACAGAAGGGGGGATGTATTAGATGCTAAAAAAATAATAGAAACATTCAACATAGACTGGGATATCGTGATAAAGGAATGTGAATGGCAGACAGAGCATGGGAGAAAAATTTTTTCTCTGTTTCTCTTTGATTTTTTAGAGGAACTTGAAGAAATCGGAGCTGATGTTCCAAAAAATGTAAAAAGGAGAGTCAGGGATATCGGGGAAAGAAAGATGATTGAACTGCTTAAGAAATAAGTTCTTCTATGGTTTTTGTAACAGATTCTCGAGAATTAAGTTTTGGTTTCCAGCCAAGATTTCTTATTTTGGTTATATCCAAAAGGAATTTTGGCACATCTCCCTTCCAGCCCTGAGAACCGCCAGTATAGTGAATTTTGGCGCCGGGAGATTTCTTCTCTATTACAAGCTTTGCGATTTCTTTTACTGTAATTGTGTCAGGAGAGCCAATGTTGAACAGGTTTATTTTCTCGTTTGAGTTCTCCACGCCAAAGGCCATTGCCTCTACACAATCCGTCACGTACAAATAAGATTTTGTCTGGTTTCCGTCACCAAGAACCTCAAGCTCTTCCGGATTCTTATCGAGTTTCTTGAAAAAATCTGGGATTATTCCGTGGCCAGATCTTGGTCCTATCATATTGGCCAATCGGAAGACCCAGGACTGAATTCCAAACTCAGAGTAAGCATAAATCAGGGCTTCGGCACCAAGCTTTGAGGCGCCGTAAAGTGATATGGGAATGAGGGGACCGTAATCTTCTGGTGTGGGAAGTTTTGTTGCGAGCCCGTAAACTGCTGAAGTTGAGGTGAACGCTATCTTGCCAAGACCGTTCAACCGCATGGCCTCGAGAATATTGTGCGTAACGAGAATATTTTCCTGGATATGAACCTCCTTGTTTTCTTCGCCGAGGCGGACATCCGGGTTGGCAGCAAGGTGATAAACCATGTCAAACCCCTTAACGTTTTCCAAGACAAAATTTTTGTCTTTCAGGTCTCCATTTATGAAAGCGGCTTTGGGATTTATGTATTCCTCTCTGCCTGCAGAGAGGTTGTCTATAACTGTAACATCATGACCATTATCTATGAGAAGGTCTGTGAGATGAGAGCCAATAAACCCTGCCCCTCCTGTTACAAGAACTTTCATGTTTAGAATTGGAAAAGTTTATTTATATCTGTTATTTAAACTTGAGAGAAAAGATTGCAGCGCCAACAATTATGTAAGGCCAGAAAAGGAGCAACCTGCTAAGCAGGGTTACCGCGGTAACCTGAGATAGGGAAAGAGAAAAAAGTGTTGTGAAGAAGGTTACGGTGATGACTTCAGAAGAGCCAAGGGATCCGGGCAAGAAGGTTATCACTCCTATGAGGATTGATAACGGAACAACAGCTATGCATGCCCACAAATTCATTTCAATTCCTATAGACATAAAACATAAGAAAAGAACGAAGCCCTGCATTATCCATATTGCGGCAGTGAGTAAAAAAACAGAGAAAAGTGTGGGTGAGTGGTTATATAGTTTAAAGGCCTTGTGCAGTTTTTTAGAACCTCTCTTGACTTTCCATTCATAGGACTTTACTTTGGGAATAAAAGAAAAGAAACAAAAAAGTTTTGTAAAGAATTTTTCAGACCTGCTCTGTGAAGAAATTATGAATAATCCGGCGGATATTACAAAAGCATAAAGTATTATGGATATGTAAAGCCACTGTCCTATTTCCTGGAGTTTGGTGAAAAGAAAAGACATTGAAATCAAAGCAATGATTATGAGAAAAATTACATCAAGCATCCTTTCAACGACTATGGAAGAAAGGGAAGAGGAAAAAGATTCGTTTTCCATTCTTTTAAGTATCACGGAACGCATGGGGTCTCCTGTTTTGGCAGGGCTTAGGTTGGAAAAGAACATGGAAGCAATAAAAATTTGCCAGAGTTTGAAAAAAGCTATGTCTATACCGATCCTTCGTAGAAGAATCTGCCACCTGAAAGTTCTCAGACATGTATCAAGAATCCAGAAGGAAAAGGTGAGCACAAGAATTAATGGATTTGCCCGCAGAAAAATTTCAATAATTTTCCCTATATCAGAAAAGTATATGAGCGCGCCAAGTATGACAAAGGAAATTGTAAAGAGTATTATTCTTTTTTTCATTGATTCACCGTATTCTATAAAATACTATCGTTTACTATATAATACTTAAAATTAAAAGGCCGT
>CAYYYO010000032.1:0-6367 GCA_964476295.1 uncultured archaeon
ATAACAGAGAAAGATAGGCATACCACGGCCAGAACAGACGTTATAGAAAGAATTGCTAAAGAAATAGCATCCGCGAAGCAAAAAAAGGATTTTAAACTGATTCTTGTCAACGGAGCCGGAAGCTTTGGGCATATACCAGTTAAAGAATACAATCTCAGGAATGGCATAAGCAACGAAAAAACAAAATTCGGTTTTACCATGGTTCATAAGTATGTTGAAGACCTCAATAGGATGGTATGGGATTCCCTTAGGGAAAGGGGTTTGTCTTCTCTTCCTTTGCATCCTGCCTCTTTCATAGTTCATGAAAATAAGAAAATTTCCAAATTTGATACAGAAATAATAGAAAACCTTATTTCCTTGAATATAATTCCATTGCTTTATGGAGACGTTGTTGTTGACAGAAAGTCAGGGTGTTCAATAATATCAGGCGATGATATAGTTCCCTATCTTGCGAGAAAATTTGGAGCTAAGCGAATACTGATGGGCACAAACACAGACGGAATATATGATAAAGACCCTAACATTTTTTCTGATGCAAAATTGATACCTGAAATAACAGAAGAAAATTATAAAGAGATTCTTAATGGTCTTTCTGGTTCTGCTAAAACTGATGTTACTGGCGGAATGAGAGAAAAGATAAGAAAACTTATTGAAGGGGTTAGAGGAACAGAGTGTATTATATACAATGCGGAAAAGGAAGGACTCACAGAAAAAGCTCTTTTGGGTAACCATGTGGGTACAAGAATAGTCATTTCCTGAGAATTTCATTAAGTCTTTTTTCTAACCTCTTTCTGTAAAATTCTGTTTTATCTGTTCGCGAATAGAAGTCTGTCTTGGCTGCCATTGAAATCTCGCTTGCCACCGCCCTTGCAACTTTTCCCCTCAGGTTATTTGGAGCATTAATTACTTTGGGATGCAGGAAAAGGATTCCATACTTTGGCGGCTCGGTTTTTTTCTTGGATTTCATAAATCTGAATAGAGCTTTTTCTGCACCAAGAAGCTGAATGGTTGAAGATGGGAGTTTTGCCAGATTCTCTAACCCTCCGGCTAAAACAAGGAGACGTGCAGCAAGCGTAGCACCTGCTATTGCAGTAACATTTGGGGCTATCTCCTTCATTATCTTCTCCAAATAAATTTCTGTCAAATCTTTAAGTTCAAAAATTTCTTTTGTTCTATCGGAAAAAATTTTTAAAATCTCTAAGTCCCTTTCATCAAGGTCCAGTCCAATCGTCCCTTCAAATCCCTTCATATTTTCTCTTTTTGGTTCTGATGCTATGGTTTCTGCAAATTTCTTATTGTCCTTTACTTTTGTTTCGAGCTCTGGATAATATAATCCATACCACTCATGAAGTCTTTCTGAAAGACGATTGGATATATCTGTCAGGTCTTCTATGCAGGAAACTGCTTGCATTGCAACCTTATCTTTGCTGCCCCCTGACTTAAGTTTCCTTTTAGTTCTTATCACCTGAACTTCAGATATAATTCTATTGGCTTCTTTAACATCATTTGCAAACCCTGTTTCCACCATCAGTTCTTTAATATCTTCCCGCAGGTGCCTGGCTGCAAGTAAATTCTTCTTAAACTCTATGTTAAATCCCTTATGTTTGAAATTTATGTCCGTAACCACATTTTTATCTTTAGTTCTTTTCAAAACTTCTTCCAACTCTTTCACAACTTTACCATCTTTCAGCTCTTCAATTCTTTCTGCTATAATTCTGGTATCTTTCGGAAACAAAGAGAAATCTACAATCTTTCTTTTATGGCTTAAGACAAAGACACCTATCAGACAGTAAGATACGAAAATCATACTTTTATTAATTCAGTAAGATATAAATAACTAAATCCAGTAAAGGTATGTGCAACTCTATGTAGGGGTGATAGTATGGGAAACATAAGGACAACTTTCATAAAGAACCTCTCGGAAGAACTTGTCAAAAAATATCCTGACGAACTTACAGCTGACTTTGAAAAGAATAAGGGATTCCTTAAGAAAGTCATAGAGTCAAAAAGTCTCAGAAACAAGATAGCAGGGTATGTGGTCAATCTTAAGAAGAGGAAATGAGTTTATGAAAGAAAAGTTAAAGGGAATATTTTTTGAAAACAATAAAATTTTTACTTTAAATATCAGACCAGGCCAAAAGGTTTATGGGGAGCCCCTTGTGAAAAGGGGTAATAAAGAATACAGGGAATGGGTTCCCTCCAGGTCAAAACTCGCTGCCGCAATAAAAAAAGGCATGAAACCCAAGTTATGGAAAGGAATGAAAATTCTTTATCTTGGTTCGGCCACAGGAACTACATGCTCCCATTTAAGTGATATAGTCGGTGAAGAAGGAACAATATTTTCTGTGGAGTTTTCTGAAAGAATGATGAGAGAATTTTTGAAGCTCTGTTCCCAAAGAAAGAATCTGGTTCCAGTACTTGCTGATGCACGCAAACCGCAGGATTATGAAGATATTGTTGAGAAGGTGGACCTTGTTTATTGTGATATAGCACAGCCGGATGCTACTGAAGTGGCCTTGAGAAACTGTAATGAATTTCTCAAGTCAGGTGGATACCTGATGATTGCGATAAAATCAAGAAGTATTGATATCACTAAAAAACCATCCGAGATTTATAAAGAGGAGCTAAAAAAGATAAAAAAATCCGGATTCAAAATAATTTATTGGACAAAACTTGACCCATATGAAAAGGACCATGCTTTTATTTTGGCCCAGCGTTAAATTCCTTCCAAAAAATTTCTAAGCCTTTCAAGAAACTTGTCTGCGTTCTCAATGGGTATGTTTGCTGCCGCCGCCTGGGGATGCCCTCCTCCCGTTCCTATACCTTTGCATATTTTCTTGAAAAGTTCTGCAAGGTTTATCCTTCCTGTCTGGCATCTTGCGCTCATGCTCAGGACTTTATTTTTTTTGTATATGAAAAAGGCCGTATCCGGCTTTTCCTCTGAGAGGACAGTGGCCACCACAGATGTTATGTTATACTTGTTGTAAACCTTGTACAGGTATGCATTCCTTTTTTCAAAATACTCAGAATGGTACCTGAAATCAAGCAGCGTGCTCTCAATTTCTTTTTGAAATCTGTAATATGTTCTTATTAAAGCACTGTTGAGCGCATCTTTTGGGCATTCTGCCTTTAAGAAAAAATCATAAGCTTTTGCAACCCCCCTGTATCCGTATATGCCTTTGGATGCTTCCACAACATCTGATAGAAATTTTAAATCTTCAAATCTCTCTTTAGTTTTTATCTTTTTTTCATCGCCTTTGTCTCCTATTACTCCGACTGCTGCGATCCACGCATACCTTTTTATGTTTTTGTCTAGTTTGCAAAGAATGTCATAAACGAGCTGCGAAGCAGGTATGTAAACATTCGGATTTTTCAATCTTGGGTTAACATGTATAAAATTCTTTAATTCATTGAGATTTTCCTTTGGGGCATGGTGGTCTATCACAAGAATCTCTGGCTTTAGCTTTTTGAAATCCCACTGGTCAACTGCAAGGTCCACGAAAATTGCATAAGGATATCTGTTTATCTCCTCCAAGAGATTTTCTGTTATTTGTATACCATAGGAATCGTTTGGAGAAACGAGTTTTACTTTATTTCCAAGGAATTTTGACATGAGCACTGCTGAGCAAAGACCATCCGAATCGCTATGATAAACAAGAGAACACTCTTTCAAAGACAATAAAAAATTTTTAACCTTTTCTATCATTGAATACTATCTCCTAAAAGATAAACAAGCTGTTGGACTTCTTTCCCGAAACTTTCATAGATTGTATCAAGGTTATCCATCATGTCAACAATTTTTGCCTCAAGGGTTCTTGGGGTATCTCCCCCGGCATGTGCCATAACTATGTGCACAACTTCCTCGGGAAACCCTCTTGCATACAATTCTGCACCTCCCGTTCTTACGTGGTCTATGAGGAAATCATTGAAAACCCACTTACCATCCTCTTCTCTCATTTCAAATAACTTCGCTATATCGTGAAGAACTGCTCCGGCTATTACAAAATCAATGTTTATTCCCTTTTTGTACTTCCTTTCAAGATATTCAGCAACTTTTATGGAAAGTTCTGCTACGGATGTAGTGTGTTCCAGCAAACCACCATCATAATAGTGGTGGCTGCCTATCCATGCCGGTGCCTTCTTTAAATCCGCTGCCTTATAATTCCATCTACTGGATAATTTTGGGTCTTTTATCAGTTCCATTGTCTGCTCTCTTAATTTTTTATTTTTTATTCTTTCAACAATTTTTATTAGCTTTTCAAATTCATCCAATTACTTCCACCTCAAATTTTATTTCCTTGTCTTTATATATAGAAACTCTGCCTTTCACATCTTCAAAGGAAATTTTTTCAGCCCCAACTTCTTCCTTTATCTCCTTTTCCCACTTTTTAATAATTTTTTCTGTCTCTTTGTCTGCCATCATTTTTATTATGATTTTTTGCTCCACTACAAGCCCCATTTCTTTTCTTGTTTGCTGTATGTTTCTTATAAGTTCTCTTATTATCCTTTCCTCTATAATTTCCTGAGTTTCTTCGAAATCAACTTTAACTACTCCTGTTGTTTTATCTGCTTTGAATTCTTTTCCATCTCCTGAAATGGTTATCACAAAATCATCTTCTTCTAATCTTAATTCCCCTATTTCAATAAAGCCTTTTTTCAGTTTTTCCACGATTTTATCCCCATCCATTTTTTCTATTTCTCTTTCCAATTTTTTCACATCCTTTCCATACTTAGGTCCTACCTTTGAATAGTTTAATTTAACTCTATGAGTAACGGAAATTTTTCCAAATTCAATCTCTTTCGCATTTGTCATTTTTTTCAGCACACCTTCAAGATGCTTTACAGTTTCTTTTACTTCCTCTGGTCCAGAGATTATGATTTTTTTCACAGGATATCTTAACCCTACATTATTTTCCTGCCTGATTGAATTTACAGCTTCTGTTATCTTCTGCACTATCTCAAATTCTTTCTCCAATTTCTCATTTATTTTACTTTCATCTGCTTCCGGCCACTCAAACAGGTGGATGCTTTCCACCTTTTCATACTTTCTAAAGAGTTCCTGATAGAGGTACTCCGCAAGGAATGGAGTGAAGGGTGCCATAAGTTTTAGCGTATCTAGAAGAACATAATACATGAGAGACGCTATTTTGTTTTTATTTTCCTTCTTCATCTTGTTCCTGATGATCTTGATGTAAGTTCTTGAAAAATCATTTATGAAGAAATTTTCAAGAGTTCTTGCAGCAAGGTGGGGCTTTAATTTTTCCATATTCTCCTTTACCATCTTTTTTACATTTTCAATCCTTGACAAAATCCACAGGTCTTCTTCATTCTCTTTGAAATCCTTTTCCGGATTTTCAAGGAAAATTTTAATGTATGAAGCTATATTCACGAGATAATCCAGGTTTTTTGTTATCTCTTTGGCGGGACCATACCCGAAAAGAACATTCTGCGTGAGATTGGTTCTTGCATAAAGCCATCTCATTACATCTGCACCCATTTTTTCTATGGCCTCGTCGAACCAGATGACATTCTTCCCGCTTTTGTGCATTTCCTTGCCTTTTTCATCATATACCTTTTCAAACATAAGAACCTTTTCATAAGGTGCTTTGCCTTCAAGAGTAACGCTCATAAACAGCAGAGAGTAGAACCACAATCTCACCTGTTCTCTCATCTCAGAGATAAGCTCTGCAGGAAACCATTCTTTCCAGTAATTCCTGTCTTCCAGGTACTTCAGAGTTGAAAATGGTACTATTCCTGCATCAAGCCAGCAGTCACCAACTTCTGGAACTCTTTTCATTTCTTTGCCACACTTTGGGCATTTCAATATTACCTCATCTATTTCTGGCCTGTGCAAATCTTTAAGTCCTTCAATTCCCTTTGTTGCTTTTTCTTTCAATTCCTTAAAACTTCCAATGACTTCCATCTCTCCGCACTCACATATCCAGAATGGAAGCGGAAGGCCCCAGTAACGTTTTCTTGATATGTTCCAGTCGCCCATGTTGCTGAGCCAGTCATTCATCAGTTTTCTTCCAAATTCAGGAGACCACACAACCTTTTCTGCTTCCCTGATCAATTCTGGCCTTATTTCATCAACTTTTATAAACCATGCATCAGTCATTCTAAATACAAGCTCTTCTTTGCATCTCCAGCAGGTTGGATATCTGTGCGTAATTTTTCCTGTGTTAAAAAGCATTCCCTTCCTTTTTAAATCTTCTATTATAGGTTCCTTAACATCTTTAACATTTTTCCCTGTCAGCCACCCAAATCCTTTTATGTAGTATCCATACTCGTCTAATGGGGCTATTGCGGGAAGTCCTAATTTTTTTCCAAGCTCAAAATCTTCTTCTCCGCAACCTGGGGCTATGTG
>CAYYYO010000033.1:0-6315 GCA_964476295.1 uncultured archaeon
TCGTGGACTGATTCTATAACTTCATCAATATTTTTGTAGACTCCCGGGGCCTCTTCTGAGAGAACCTTTCCGTGCGTGGCCTTTGCGTAAATGTTTTTCTTGTCAAGCAAGTCCTGTTTCACCTTTTCTCCACGGAATGTCCTGAGGGCCTGGTGCCTGCTCATGACACGTCCAGCACCATGGCAGGTAGAGTAAAAACTTTCCTCTGATTTCTCAGTTCCCACGAGAATGTAAGATGCTGTGCCCATGGAGCCCGCTATGAGTACCGGCTGGCCGACATTCCTGTAAACCTCAGGAACGAGAGGATGCCCCGGAGGAAGGGCGCGGGTTGAACCCTTTCTGTGAACATAAACTTCCCTTGTCTCTCCATTTATTTTGTGTTTCTCCAGTTTGCATATGTTGTGGCAAACATCATAGATTGTTTTCATTTCCATGTCTTCCCAGCTCTGTTCAAATACCTCCTCAAAGCTGTCCCTTATCCATTTGGTCATTACAGTCCTGTTTGTAAAGGCATAATTTACGGCACACTGCATTGCTGCAAAGTAATCCTGCCCCTCTTTAGAAGTTGTTGGGGCGCATACAAGCTGCCTGTCAGGAAGCCATATATTGTATTTCTTCACAGCCTGTTCATGAATTTTCAGGTAGTCGGATGCAACCTGATGTCCGAACCCGCGGGAGCCGCAGTGAAGCATCACCACAACCTGGTCCGGATTTGTCAGGCCGAATGCCTTTGCCGTCTTCTCATCAAATATCTCATCAACTGCTTGCACTTCAAGAAAGTGGTTTCCTGCGCCAAGGGTTCCGAGCTGCGGAAGTCCTCTTTTTTTGGCAGCATCGCTTACCTTTGATGGGTCGGCGCCATCCATATGACCATTTTCTTCCATATGTTCTAAATCCTCTTTTACAGCATACCCGTTTTCAAGGGCCCATTTCGCGCCAAGAGTGAGAACTTCGTCCAACTGGTTGTAATTAAGGCGGAGTTTTCCCTTTGCCCCGACACCGCAAGGGACATTGCGGAACAAAACATCAATGAGAATCTTTATTTTCTTTTCCACATCCTTTCTTTCAAGATTTGTCTTTATCATTCTTATTCCACAGTTTATATCAAACCCGGTGCATCCAGCAGAAATCACACCTTCCTTGCTGTCAAACACCCCAACCGCACCCATTGGAAGACCGTAACCAAAGTGAATGTCTGGCGCGCCTATAACAGGTTCAACAACACCAGGCAGGCATGCCACATTCGTCAGCTGCTGAAGTGCATCAGGTTCTACCTGGTCCATTATGTACTGGTTACCATAAACTATGGCATCAACTCTCATTTCCTTCCTGTAGCTTTTTGGAATTTTCCATTTGACAGGGCTTATTTTTTCCATAACAGATTTTATTTCAACCATTTTATCACCATAAATACAACTAGATACAAACAGAATTAAACTGCTTGTACCCGTCTGCACAAAACTTTTAAAAAGTTTTATCAAAATATTACTGTGCCGGGTACACGCTCTTTATATAAGCAATATGGTGTATTTAAAGATTTTATATGTCACAAGCCACTCTGGCCTTCCAGCCATTTTCAGTTTTCTCAATCTTGAATCCGTAGTAAGTCACACCCTTGACAACTGTCCCGCTCTTCTCCTGAGAGTAGGGTTCACCCCAGGCCTTCCCTTCGGCCACATATTTTCCATCTCTTTTCTCAACCTTAATTTCGAATTTAGAGAAGAACAGTTCATTTGCATCTGATTCTGTAAGCAACTCGGACAGCCAGCCGTGAAGCAGTTCTTCAGGTGAGTCTGCTTCTACAAGGATGTCCACAGATTCCTTAGGTTCAACTTTATCTATCTGACACACCACATCAAAAAGGGCAAGAGCGGACTGTTCCAGAAGTTCTGTAAGGTCAGAACCTTCTGCCTCGAACATAACATCTGACGTAAGATCCTCGATAAACCTGTATTTTTTCGCCATAATAAAGCCACATAAAGTATATAAGTTTCTAATAATTTATTTAATAACCCTATCTAAATATTTAAAGGAGGGGATAAGCATTTCAAAAGCACCGTACAAAAGAGGTTATGAGCACAGCAAGGAAAGAGGCAGAGAGGCCACGGTAACGTGCAGTCTCTGTGGGTCAAAGGTTCCAAGATGGAAATGCATAACAAGAAGAAGAGGATTCAGAATAACCGACCCGATTTTAAAGAAAGAACTCGACAGGAGAAATGTACATACAATGAGTCAAAAGCAATACATATGCCCCAAATGTGCAAGATTTCACAACATTGTGAGAAGAAGCAGTAGATAGGGGTCAAAATGTTGAAAATTAAATTTCTGGACAAAAATCTTAAAAGAAAGTCTGAGCGTCAAGAACCTTTAAAATTTGTTATTAAGATTCCAGAAAGTCTAATAGTCTTTCCCGAAGTGAAAAACAAGAGAGAACTAAATATCACTTATCCTCTCTTGGAACCTTTTTCTTACGCACACATAAGCTGGAGCAAAAGCGAAGGCGAATTTATCTATAGACTTCGAGAGCCCAAGCTTAACAAGAAAGAGCAGAAAATTTTTGAAAATCTGAAGGAAAGCCTTATAGAAGTTGTTGATATAAAGTTATCTTCCATAAAAAAGACAGACAAGGCCTTTGATTACCTGGAAGAAAAGATAAAAAGCATTCTGGAAGAGATAGAGGTGCGTCTAACAAATGTATCTTACAACAAGATAATGTATTACATTTACAGGGATTTTGTTGGGTTGAACGAAATAGAGCCCCTTATGCACGACCCTTACATAGAGGATATATCCTGCGATGGGATAGGAGTCCCTATTTACATTGTTCATAAAAAACTTGGTTCTATTCAGACAAATATTGTTTTTAACGACAAAGAAAAACTGAAAAATTTTGTGGTCAAACTTGCAGAGAGATGCGGGAGGTATATAAGCTACGCTGAACCATTGCTTGACGGGTCCCTTCCTGATGGAAGCAGGGTTCAGGCCTCTTTGGCAGAAGATGTAACCACGAAAGGGCCAACATTTTCAATAAGGAAGTTCACTGCTGAACCGCTATCTCCGATAGATTTGATAAATTTGAAAACAGCATCACCAAAAATTATGGCATACCTCTGGTTCTGCGTTGAGTCAGGAATATCAATGCTCATCTGTGGAGGAACAGCAACAGGAAAAACAACAATGCTTAACGCAATCAGTCTCTTCATACCTTCTGAATTCAAGATAGTTTCGATAGAGGATACACGGGAATTGCAGCTTCCACATGAAAACTGGATACCTTCCGTGGCAAGAATGGGTTTTGGAGCAATGGAGCCAACCGGAGAAAAGTATGGAGAAGTTACAATGTTTGATTTGCTAAAGGAAAGTTTCAGACAGAACCCGGACTACGTGATAGTAGGAGAAATAAGAGGCAAAGAGGCGTCAGTAATGTTTCAGGGTATGGCTTCGGGCCACCCTTCTCTCGGGACAATGCACGCGGCAGGAGTTTCTACGGTTGTAAAGAGGTTGCAGTCACCTCCCATTGAACTTTCTCCAAGTCTTGTTGAAGTTCTTGATATGGTAGTTACCCTGGTTCATGCAAGAGAGAAAGGCAAATCTGCAAGAAGGATAAAAAGCGTTGAAGAGATTCAATCTGTGAGTTCAGATGGAACTGCAAGAACATCATTTATTTTCAGATGGGTTCCATCAAAAGACATTTTTGAAGAGGGAGAGAGCAATTATATACTGAATAAAATAGCCCATCTCAAAGGAATACCACTTTCAACCATAAAGAAAGAAATAAAGAAAAGAGAAAAAGTAATAAGCTGGATGGTGAAGGAAGGCATAACCCATTGGAAAGAAGTCAGCAAAATAGTTTCAATCTATCGGACAAATCCAAATGAGATCTTAAAAAAGGTAGAATAAGATGGAGAAAAGGATAAAAACAAACATACCTGGTCTGGATGAAATATTGAATGGCGGGTTCCTGGAGTCAGACCTTGTTCTTGTAACTGGTTCCGCAGGAACAGGAAAAACAATCCTGTCATGTCAGTATCTTTACAATTCAATGAGATTTTTTAATGCCCCCAGCATCTTTGTATCCTTTGAAGAGAGACCAGAGGACATAAAGAGACACATGGCCAAGTTTGGGTGGTACTTTGACAGATACGAGGACGAGGGAATGATTATTTTTGTTAAGTATGATCCGCTTCACATAGAGGACATATACGGTCTTATTGAAAACAATATACATGAAATTGGGGCAAAACGAGTTGTCATAGACAGCATAACAGGCCTTGGAATGAATATAAAAAATCCCTCTGATCTCAGGGTAGCGATATTCAACGTGGGGAGAATGCTGAAAAAGATGGGATGTACATCAATACTTACATCGGAAATACCTACAGGAAACCCAAAACTGCTCAGCACCTTCGGTGTTGAAGAGCATGTTGCTGATGATGTTATAGTGCTTTATAAAATTTCAAGAGAAACAAGCTTCACCAAGGCCATTCATATCTGGAAGATGAGAGGTTCAGCGCATTCGGAAAAAATACACCCTTACGATATAACAGATAAAGGCATAGTTGTTTATTCAAATGAAGAAACAAAGCTTTCGATTTAGGTGTATAAATGAATCTGAAAAAAATTTCTGTAATTATTTTTGGCAGAGTCACGGACAAGTATTCAGATAAATTTGGGACATTAAAGAAAAAATTAAAAGAGTCCGGAATAAAAATTCTTTCAAGGACATACATTTCCATGATTTTTTTCTTTACAACCATTTCTTTTTTTGTTTCAATTCCGATAGTTTTTTTAATCCTTCTAATCAATTCGATTTCTCCTGTTTTCATTCCCCCTGTTTCATTGGGAATAGCAGCTCTGACATTCGCTTCTCTTTATTATTATCCATACCAAAGGGCCTACGCAAGAAAAAGAAGTCTTGATTTTAACTTACCTTTTGCAATAAATCACATGGCAGCCATAGCGTCATCGGGAGTACCGCCAAAAATACTTTTCAAACTGCTCTCAAAGTTCGAAGAGTATGGTGAGATAAGCAAGGAGGCATCCAAAATAATAAGAAACATTGAAGTTTTTGGGCAGGATATAACAACGGCCATAGAAAATGTAGCATTGAATGTCCCCTCTGAAGATTTCAAGGAACTTCTTTATGGTATTTTATCCACCATAAAAACAGGAGGGGACCTGAAGAATTATCTTCAGCTTAAGGCGAAGGAAGCTCTTTTCACTTACAGAATAAGAAGGGAAGAGCATCTTCAGGCCCTTTCAACGTATGCAGACATTTATACTGCGGTGATGATTGCAGCACCTCTTTTCCTTGTTTCAATTTTGGCCATAATGAACGTTGTAGGAGGGACAATTCAAGGCATGACCATAAAGGATATAATGAATCTCGGGATTTATGTTTTAATACCGGCAACAAATATAGGCTTCATACTGTTCGTTCATTTCACCCAACCGGAACACATGTGATATTATGAAAATAAAAAACTTAAGAAAAAGTATAGAGGATTGGCTTTCTGTTTCAAAGGAGAGGGAATTTTTTGTTCTTGGCTCTCTTGTTTTAGGGGCCTCTCTGATTTCAGTAAATTTCTTCTTTTTTCGTTCTCTCATTCAGATATTTACAGTTTTGAATCTGATTGGGGCAACTCTGGTGCTTGGGCCACCGACCATAATAAAATACAAAGAGTACAAAGAATCAAGAAAAATAGAGTCATCTTTTCCGGATTTTCTGAACAATATAGTTAGCGGAGTTGAATCTGGCATGACATTGCCTCAGGCAATAGAGTCTGCATCCAAAAATGATTATGGTCCTCTTTCTCCTCATGTAAAGAAAATGTCTTATCAGATAAACTGGGGAATTCCATTTGACCAAGTCCTGAACAGTTTTGCAAAAAAAGTACGGAGTCGTGTGCTCAGAAGAACTGTTTCGACCATAATAGAAACGCACAGAAGCGGCGGGAATATAGCAGATGTTTTAAAATCGGTTGCTGAGAGCATAAGAGAGGTAGAAAAGATAAGGGAGGAAAGAAAAGCGCATGTTTATTCTCAGATACTAACAGGTTATGTGATTTACTTTGTTTTTCTCGGTGTGATAATTGGTCTGCAGAAATTTCTCATGCCTACTTTGGCATTTAGTGGCGCTTCGCAGTTTGGTATGGGTCCAACGGAGTCCTTTTCTTACAAGGACATTTTCCAAAATCTTATAATCATTCAGGGATTCTTCTCAGGGTTAGCCATAGGAAAAATGTCTGAGGGCTCAATTCTTGCTGGCTTGAAACATCTCATAGTTTTCATAGCAATTGGATTCACGGCCTTTAC
>CAYYYO010000034.1:0-6057 GCA_964476295.1 uncultured archaeon
TGGAAAAACAGACAAGAGAAAAATCAGAGAAGAAGGAAAGAATGCAGGAGATAGTTAGACTTCTCTCTACTGACCTTGATGGAAGGATAAAGATAAAAAATTCGCTTAGAAGCATAAAAGGGATAAACTTTTTAACGGCAAACATATTCTGCAGAGTTGCTAACATCAACCCAAATAAAATAACAGGTAAATTAACAGAAGAAGAGATTAAAAGATTGGAAGAAATTATTAAAAATCCTAAAAAATTCAAAGTTCCGAGTCATGTGTTGAACCTTAGGAAAAATCCCTACACAGGTAAAGATGACCACCTCACGGGAGCAGAACTGCAGATAGAAACAAGAAAGATAATAAGCGATATGAAAAAACTTGGCTCTTATGTAGGCATGAGACATAGAAAAGGGTTGCCTGTGCGCGGTCAGAGAACAAGGACAAGCTTCAGAAAAAGTTCAAGCGTCGGCGTTTCAAAGAAAAAACAGCAACCTGGTAAAAGGTGATTGAATGGGAGATCCGAAAAAACAAAGAAAAAAATATGAAACACCGCTTAGGCCCTGGGACCAAAAAAGAATTGAAGAAGAAGTTGAAATAATAAAAAAATATGGACTCAGAAGGAAAAATGAAATTTACAGAGCTGAAAGCATATTGAGAAATTTTAGGAGACGTGCCAGAGAGCTTGCTGCAAGAAAAAACGAGAAACAGGAAAAGGAATTAATTGAAAAATTAAATAAACTTGGTATAATAGAAAAAGATGCTTCGCTTGATGATGTGCTTGAACTCAAGCTGGAGGATATTCTTAACAGAAGACTTCAAACAATAGTTTTTAAGAAAGGTCTCGCAAAAACCCCAAAGCAGGCAAGACAGTTTATAGTCCATGGACACGTGAAGGTAGATAAAGTTAAAATAAAATGGCCTTCCTTCCTTGTGCCAAAAAAATTTGAAAAGGATATACAACTTATAGGTGTTAAGAGTGAGTGAAAAAATAGGGATAGCACATATTTATTCCTCTAAAAACAATACAATTATTCATATTACTGACATAACCGGTGCAGAAACTGTAGTAAAAGTGTCTGGAGGGATGATTACCAAAAATGATAGAGACAAAGGCAATCCCTTCCCTGCCATGATAGCTGCCAAGAAAGCTGCTGAAGAGGCAAAAAACAAGGGCATAACAAAACTTATCATAAGAGTAAGGGCTCCTGGAGGTCATAAATCAAAAAACCCTGACAAAGGTGCTCAGCCGGCAATAAGGTCTTTGGTAAGGGCCGGGTTAAGAATAGAGGAAATAGAAGATGTTACTCCATTGCCTCATGATACCACAAGAAAAAAAGGTGGAAGGAGAGGAAGGAGATTATAATGAAAATTAAAATTATCAGAAAGGAAAAAGATGAAATAGAATTTGAAATCAGCGGAATAACTGTACCCTTTGCAAATGCACTTAGAAGAACTATGATGATGAAAGTGCCGGTACTTGCTATAGAAGATGTGATCTTTACATCCAATGATTCCCCGCTCTTTGATGAAGTGATAGCGCACAGATTGGGATTGATACCATTGAAGTTTGAACCAAAAATGTTTAATATGAGAGATGAATGTTCCTGTGGTGGAGAAGGGTGCATAAATTGTCAAGTTGTTTTTGTGCTCGACAAAGTAGGCCCATGTACAGTTTACAGTAAAGACCTCAAAAGCACAAATCCTGAAGTGAAACCACTTTACGATAACATACCTATAACTAAATTAGAAGAAGGCCAAAAACTAAATTTAGAAGCAATTGCAGTGCTTGGAACTGGAGATGAGCATGTAAAGTGGAAAGCAGCGAATGCCTTTTACGAATATGAAGGTGATAAATTCAAATTTACTGTTGAAACTATATCAGGTCTTAGTCCAAAGGAAATAGTATTAGAGGCAACAGAAATATTAGAAAACAAAGCAAAAAAATTGAAAAAAGAGATATAGGCGGGGGTGCCCGAGAAGCCCTTTCTTTCACAAAGAAAAGCCTCTATGGAAAAACTTTGAGGCAATCTGTGAAAAGGAAAGGGATTCGGGAATGGTCAAGACTTAGCGTCTTAAACTTTAACGCAAGGCGTTAAAGTGATCAAAGGGGCTAGAATTCGTGGTCAAGCTTAGGATGGCCAAGTTCAGGTACCGGGCCTCGGTATCGGACTGCCTGGAGGAGATACCTAGTGGCTTAGTGCCTTCGTGAGAAAGCCTTTCTCTTTAAAAAGAGAAATCCTTTATGGAAAGAGAAAACTCTTGGCTTCGCGAATTCGAATCTCATCCCCCGCACCATTTGGATCGCATAGTCCATGAGTGGGTGAATAAATGGGAAAAAAGAATCCGGAATTGATTAAGCTCATAAAAAACCTTTCAGAAAAAGAAGAAGAGATATGGAAAGATGTAGCCGAAAGACTATCAAAGACAAGAAAAAACATGGCGGAAGTCAATGTAGAAAAAATAAATAGATTTGCCAAGAACGGAGAGGACATAATTGTACCTGGAAAGGTTCTTGGTTATGGAAAACTTGAGAAGAAAGTCAGAGTAGCTGCATTCAAGTTTTCTAAAGAAGCTAAAAGAAAGATAGAAAGTTCAGGCGGGAAGTGCTTGAAAATAGAAGAGTTTATAGAATCTAATCCAAAAGGTAGCAAAGCAAAACTACTTGGGTGAATATTAATATGAAAATTGTAATAGATGCGTCAAATCATATCCTTGGAAGATTATCATCGGAAATAGCTAAAAATCTCTTAGAGGGAAAAGATATTACAGTCATAAATGCTGAAAAAATCATAGTTTCAGGCAACCCTAAAACTGTTATAGACAGATTCCGAAGAAAAGTTAAAAGGGGAAACCCCCATCACGGACCATTCTATCCCAAAACCCCAACGGGAATACTGAAAAGGTCTGTTAGAGGTATGTTGCCATACAAAAAAACAAAAGGAAGAGAGGCATTAAAAAGATTGACTATTCATTCAGGGAATCCTGAAAACATTAAAGGAGAAAAAATAGAAAAGGCACAAAATAATCTGGAATGCAGATATATAACTCTAGAAGAATTGTGCAAAAAAATTTAGGTGCATGCAATGGCAAAAAAATCTAAAACTGCAATTATAGGGAAAAGAAAAAAAGCTGTAGCCCGTGCTTTTATAAAGAAGGGCAATGGCTTAATAAAAATAAATAGCACTCCTTTAGAAAATATAAAACCTGAAATGGTTAAGCTTATGATTCAGGAACCAGTTAAGATAGCTGGTGACTTGTCCAAAAAAGTAAATATAAATGTGAAGGTGAGTGGTGGTGGTATAATAGGTCAGGCAGAGGCTGTACGACAAGCAATAGCATTAAGCTTAATAGAATTCGGTGGAAAGAAATATAAAAAAATATTTGAAGAATACGACAGGCACCTTATTGTAAAGGACTCCAGAAGAACAGAACCTCATAAGCCATCACGATCATCTGCAGGCCCAAGAAGGCACAAGCAGAGATCAAAGAGGTGATTGTATGATTATACCTGTACGTTGCATTTCCTGCGGAAAACCGGTTGCTCATTTATGGGAAGAATTCAAGAAAGAAGTGGAAAAAGGTAAAGATCCAAAAAAAGTTTTGGATAAGCTAGGCCTCAAGAGATATTGCTGTAGAAGTTTATTCATTACAAATGTGGATTTAATAGACTACATAGCAAAATTAAAAAAATAGTTAATTTTATATTTACTCAAAATCAATTCTATTTAGGTGTGAGGGTGCAAAAATTAATTCTTTTAACAACTGTATTTCTGATTATTCTCAGTTCTCCTGTTCTCGCTGATATAAATCTGAACATCATAACAGATGATTTTTACCTCTCTCCGGGCAGCTATTCGTTGGAGATACAGGTTGAAAGGGGAGGAAATTATGGGATTACTGCTCTTGGCCCCTACAGAAGCTGGGTAACGTTTGAGAACCCTTATGTTTCTGTGAGAAATTCAGCTGAAGTAAATTTTTCTATAACCCCGCCTAAGGGCACAAAAGCTGGAAAGTACAGGTTCCCAATAATGATATATTCCCTTCAAAATGAATCTCTCTATATGATAAAAAAATATGAACTGATAATAGAGGAAAAAGCCGAAGTTAAAATAACTGATTTGGATACTAATAAGGCTGTGTTTTCTCCTGGAGACAAAATAATGGTAAAGGCAACCACAAGAAATACCGGTACATCAGATTTTGGAGAACTGAAGCTTTACATAAAGATGAAGAAGAATGACTATGAAGTTGTTAGAGAAAAAACTTTTTCTTTAAATATTGATGAAGAAAGGTCTTTTAACGAAACATTCGATACGTCATTCCATCTGGACCCTGGAACCTATGAAATACAGGCAAAACTTTTTCATTCAGGCAAAGAAATGAGCTCAAAGAAAAGACTTATTGAGATAAAAACGATTGGAAAAATAGAAAAGAAGCACACGTCTTCTTGGAATTTGCTCCAAGAATCTGGAAAATTTTATCTAACAAATGTAGGCAATGTAAAAAAGGAAGAGAAAATAAGCATGGAGATTACAAAACCATGGGACTGGTTTGTTTTCTTTTCAGAAATGCCTGAAATTACAGATATGGGTTCTTATATACTTTATACGTGGGACGTATCTTTGAAACCTGGAGAAAACAAAACAATAATTTATGAAATACATTACTGGCCCTTTATAATAATTGTTCTGGTTTTACTTTATGGCTTATATCTTGCGCTAAAGCATATCAAAACACCTTCTATAAAAAAATATTCTATACAAACCAAGGTATTGGAAGATGACAGAAGAGAAGTTATGGTTGCCATTGAAGTAAAGAGCGGTGCTAAAAAAATGAAAGATGTTATAGTCGAAGATAGAGTTCCTTCCGTTGCCCAGCTAATAAAGGACTTTAAAACAAAAAAACCAAAGCTGGTTAAAACTGATACAGGCATAGTTATGAAATGGAGACTTGGAGACTTGGATAGAAACGAAAATATAATTTTAACATACAGATTAAGAACGGTGGTAGGAACGGTCGGTTACCTTAAACTTCCCAAAGCAATTCTCAAAGCAAAAATAAACAAAGTAAAAAATGAATATTTCTCTAATTCTCTCAAAATAAAAGATTGATAAAAATATATATACATTTGAGTTATTATTCTTACTATCCCCGGATAGCTCAGCGGTAGAGCGGTCGGCTGTAGACCTTTACTTTTTAGTATGGGTTGCATAGCAACCGTTCAAAAAGTTCGCATGCATATTGCATGCAGGCATTTACCGACAGGTCCCGTGTTCGAAGAGGCCCTTCTTCAGAAGAAAGTTCGCTGAATATCACGGTCCGGGGACCAAATGCTTATTTTCTCCACAATAATTACAAAAAATTATTAAAATCATTACAAATCCTGCAAAAATTTTTCACCGAAAGCTTTTTAAAGGTTTTTATACTAAATACTCTTCACTAGCGACCAAAGCGGAGGGGAAACACCCGTTCCCATTCCGAACACGGAAGTTAAGCCCTCCAGCGATCTGGGTTGTACTGTCGAACAGACGGAAAGCCCAGGACGTTGCTAGTATCATATTCATCTGGGGTAGGTAAAATTATAACATTAATTGACGGTATTAGAATTAACTATTTAAACTTGTGTTCAACAATTAGTTAAATCTATGCCCCGGTAGTGTAGCGGTCTAGCATACGGCCCTGTCGAAACCCCAGAAATGCAGATAGGCTGTGACTCGGGTTCGAAATACCTTGAAATAGTGAGTGATTCCCGACTGGGGCGCCAACAAATGGGCCTATAGCTCAGCCTGGTAGAGCACCGGCCTTTTAAGTCAAAACTTAAAAGGTTTGAAACCGTGAGGTTTATGATATAGCAAAGAAAGCCGGGTGTCGAGGGTTCGAAAACAAACCTTGTAAATTTGAAGCGCTTCGCGCTTCCAATGACAATGTTGCAAACGCTTTGCGTTTGCCTTTGGGAATAAACCCTTAGGAAATGGACAGAGACGCAGGCAAAGCCTGCGTCAACCGATTCGGTTTGTCCCTCCCTCGGGTGGGAGTCCCTCTAGGCCCGCCAATTGTTTGATGGTGAAG
>CAYYYO010000035.1:0-1875 GCA_964476295.1 uncultured archaeon
ATCCAGCTTGATGTGCCTCCTGGCTCGACAACCATGTAAGCCGTCGGTATAACTTCTATACCTGAGTAATACACAGAATGAGCACTCATTGCCTGCGACCCTGTTATCCAGTAAGGGTTTCTAGAGTTCAAAAGACTTATGAAGAGTATAGCATCAGCATTTTTGCTTACCATTCCAGTGTTGCCCGGTAGTATTAATATAGGCAAGTCAGTGTTTTCTTTTATTTTTTTAATAACCTTGTTGAAATAACTATTGTCAACATTTAAGATGCCGCCCACAATTATCATGTCAGCCATTGATTTGTTTATGTTTTTTGTTATGTTCATGATTTCTGTCATATTGAATATTGTAGAATCTATGAAAGGTATGTAAAGAGGTCTCTTTCTTTTCTCTTTTATCATCTTGAGTATTTTGCCCTTGTGATTCATTTTATCTTTCTCTTGATTTTTTCTCTTCCAATTTTTTTCACAAAACTTATCACTCTTTTTGCCTTTTCTGCGGGGTTTCCGGATTTCTCAATAATCGAAGCTATGTGCACGCCATCTGCTCCTCCAAGTATGGTCTTTCTAAGGTCATTTAAATTTCTGTTTGACCCGGCGCATATCACGGGGTGCTCAACTGCTTTTTTCACAGCACGAAACATTTCCGGAGGTGCTGGGCCCGGAGCGCCGCTCCCTCTCTCTAAAATTGTAATTCTGTGCCCCAGATATTTTCCGGCCAACGCATAAGCAACTGCCAGCTCTGGTTTGTGAAGAAGTATTGGCCTTGCCTCGCCTATCCATCCTACTGTTTCTCCCGGCTCAACAATTATCAAAGAAGTTGGAATTGCTTCAGTTTTTTGTTTTTTTATAACCGGGGCTGCAAGTGCCTGAGCTCCTGTTATCCAATAAGGGTTTTTGGAATTCATCAAGCTCATGTAGTAAAGCGCATCGGCCTCTCTGGTCAGGCCGCTTATGTTTCCCGGGAAAAGCATGAACGGGATGGGAATTTCTTCCTTTATCTCTTTAAGGATTTTATCAAGCATAGGAGTTTCCAGGTATCCCAAAGATCCACCTATAAGTATTATGTCTGCGCCCCCTCTGT
Organism: uncultured archaeon; assembly: GCA_964476295.1. Classification (GTDB taxonomy): domain Archaea; phylum Aenigmatarchaeota; class Aenigmatarchaeia; order PWEA01; family JAGHBM01; genus JAGLWW01. The sequence continues at coordinate 1,084 of CAYYYO010000035.1, forward strand.
AAAAGGCCCTCGCATATTTCAGGTTTCTTCCGTTATCCTTTATGTTGGGGTCTATCAATCCGAAAAATACAACTCCATCCCTTTCCATCACTTCATGAATATACTTTTCTGTTTTTCCAATTTTCAAAATCTCACCTAGACGTTACCTTCATCCCTGAAGTAACGTATTGTTTCCCTTATGCCCTTTCTAAAGTCGTATTTGGGTTTGTAATTTAAATGTCTTTTGGCCTTCGATATGCTGTAGTATTTGTTCTTTACAAGTCTCTCGATATGCTCTTTTGTTACAATTGTTTTCTTACCTGAAACTTTATAAATTAATGCTATCACTTTTGCCGTCCATACAGGAATGTGCCTGGGCTCTTTCTCCACGCCAAGCTCTTCTCTCATTATCCTATACATTTCCTCGTAAGTGAGAACCTCGTCGTCAGCTATGACGTAAACTTCTCCGTCCTTTCCTTTTGTCCTTGCTTTCGCCAGAAGAGGTATAAGATTTTTTATGTAAAGGTTGTGCCATTTGTTTTTCCCAGTGCCTATAATTGGAAAACATTTCTCTGCGGCTTTGAGTATCTGCCTCCAGTAATTGTTTGGGCCGTAGAGGAGGGCGGGCCTTATTACAATTGCGGGAAAATCGTGCCTTGTGCAATATTCCAGAACTGTCTTCTCGGCCATTGCCTTGGATTTCTCATAATTTGTTTTCGGTCCGTAAGGAGTTTTTTCATCTGCCGGACCCTCTGTTTCTTTCATAACTCCAGCCGTGCTTAGATACACCAACCTTTTAATTCCTTCATTTCT
>CAYYYO010000035.1:1975-5811 GCA_964476295.1 uncultured archaeon
AGCAAAATCAGAAGGTTTCCAAAAAATAGGGTAACCAATATAGCTATTGGAAAAACAGGCCCAAACCTTACGCCTTCCCTTATCCACACTGTTTTCCTTAATTTTTTGATTTTCATAACCTCTTCCTTCGTAAGTCCTCTTATTATTTTTTTGCTTATGTTCAGTTTTTTTATATCTTCCCCTATCATGTCCCCTTCCCTCAGATCCTTAACATTGATTTTTTTCATGAACCCTATGGTTTCCACGGATTTAAGGAATTTCCATAGAATATAAAATCCTATAAAGAAGAGAGAGAGAAATATATTTATTATATTGAACGAGCTGAACATATTCCAGTAAAAATATGTCGTAGCGAAAAATATCAGAAGAGACAACACTGAAATAACATACAGCTCTGTTTTGCTCTCATGAAGGGATTTATAAAATCCTTTAACAACTTTTTTATTTTTCATTGAAATCACAAAGGCATAAAAAACTATGTAAATCGCTCCAACAAAAAACACGTTCAACAGATAATTAAAATAAAACGGTATCATTTTTTCTTCAATAATCCCGGGAAGAATTCCAATCATTATGCCGATGGCTCCCAATAATTTTGCGTCGCCGCCTCCCCATTGCCCTGTCCAGTACATCAGCATTCCAAAGAGGAAAAATCCAGCACCCACGAGCGAAGGTATCAAGAGGAAATACCATTCCCCTGTAAAAAGAGAATAGCCAAATCTGATTAAAAGTCCCGTAATTGCCATGGCAAGTGGTATTTCATCAGGTATTTCTGTTGTTTTCAGGTCGATGTATGCCGATATAGAGGAACCCATAAATGCTATTAAAACCAATAAATAATCAAGAAATACCTGTAACATAAATTTAATATTTGAACAAAGTATTTAAATAAATTACAAGAATTTAATTTTATAAGGTGTGGGTGTGATTTGTTATTATGAGTGTTGACTCTATGAAATTAGGAGAAATTCCGCAAAGTATTGGAATAATAATGGATGGAAACAGGAGATTTGCAAAGGAACTTATGAAAAAACCTTGGAAGGGACACGAGTTCGGAGTAAAAAAGGCAAGAGAAGTTCTGAAGTGGGCTTGCGAACTTGGAATAAAATACATAACTGTTTATGCTCTTTCTTTGGAGAATTTGAATTCTAGACCAAAGATGGAGTTAAAAAAGATTTTTGAATATTTTGACAGGGAAATGGACATACTTTTCTCGGGAAATCACATTGTCCATAAAACTGAAACAAGAGTAAAATTTATCGGAAGGTTGAGGGTACTTCCAAAGAAATTAAAGGAAAAGATGAAAAATGTTGAAAGAGAAACCAAAAAATACAAAAAACATTTTCTCAACATAGCTGTCGCATATGGGGGCCAACAGGAAATCTTGGATGCTTGCAAAAAGATTTCAGTAAAAGTGGCAAAAGGCCTGCTGAAACCTGCTCAAATAAATGAAAATCTTATGAGGGAGAATTTATACACAGACAGCACAGCATATCCAGACCTTATAATAAGAACTGGAGGAGAAAAGAGATTGTCAAATTTTCTTTTGTGGCAGGCAGCATACGCAGAGCTTGCCTTTACCGAGAAGAAATGGCCCGAGCTAACCAGAGATGATTTCCTGAAAATAATAAAGGATTATCAAAAAAGAGAAAGAAGATTTGGTAGATAAAAAAATAAAAACTGGGTGTTATTCTTCTGAACCTTCATCTCCCCAATCAGGCATATCGTCATCGTCAATGTCGTCTTCCCATTCATCGTCATGGAACAAAGTGACACACCCTTGATTTTTAAGTCTCGTTTACTCATTGACCAATTCTATAAAACATAGCAAATATTTAAAATTTTCGCTTCCCAAAGAGTATTATGCCTCAGGAATTGGTTTTGGCAGGAATAATACTGCTTTTCATTGCATTGGTTCTGATAATTGTTGGCTCAGTTCTCTCTGCAGAAAAGGAGGAAAGAAAAATTGAAGTTGGGATAGGTGGGTTTATAGGCCCTGTGCCATTTGGCTGGGCGTCAAGCCCGGATATGCTGAAATGGATTATGGTGATAACAGCAATAGTAATGATAGGATTTGTGTTGGTAACTTTCTTTAAGTGAATCAGTCTCTTTCAAACTCTCTTTTCTTGTGCAAAACAAACAACCTGTGCCTAGGGTCTTCTCCCTTAAGTTCACTCATTATTCTCTTTACTATCATCTTTTCAGGGTCCGGTAGAAGCGGTACTCTTTTCTTCAAATCATCATAGCTCTCAAATGGCTTTTCTTTCCTCGCCTCTAAAAGCTCCCACATATGCTTTTTTCCTATTCCAGGCAAAAGCTCAAGGGAGTGCATTCTTGTGCTTATTGGACCTGCCTTGTTAAAAAATTCTATAAATCTCTCCTCTTCTTCCCTCACCAGATCCTTTATAACTTCCTCAAGTTCTGAACGGGAGAATACAGTCAAATCATTTATAGAAATAGATCTCCTTATATACTTTATTTTATCCCTTGTGCCGTCCCCGACATAAACCCTGTCTCCAAGACTTAATTCTATTCCTTCTCTTGGCACAATCTCTAAAAGGGAGAAATACTTTTCTCCGATTGCCTGTGCCATTGGTTCTGGCTTCCCTCTGCCAGGAATTCCCTTCGGAAGAAAATCCAAAACTATTACCCATTCGTCCTTCATTTTTCCCACCCATTTCACTTGACATACTTATTCACTGTACTCAGAACTTTGTTAATTTCGTCATCACTCAGAGTCGTCCTCTCCTTGGAAAATATAAGCTTAACATCATCTTTTGTCTTGGGTAAAAGATTCACAATCATAGAAGCCTGCCTTGCATCTATTCTCCCTATTTTTTGAAGCTCTTCCATCATTTCTCTTGCCCTTTCTGCAGAAAGATGAACATGCTTCTTCAAGAAATCCAGACAAATCTTCTGCTCGTAGGTAAGTTTTTCGATATCTCTTTTTTCAAGACTCTCCCTTGCTTCAGCTGCCGATACAAAAGATTCTGAAATTTTTTTCATCTCTACCCCCTGAATAATTTTTGAATTTACTTATTTATATGTCTTAAATGTTCAGAAGTAGTTATTATAGTTTTCTTCAGGCCGCCATCTTTCAGTTCCACTATATAAGCATTTCCCCTTTTGCCTTTCACAACGCCACTCTTCCCTTTGAATCTGGGGTGGGGCATTGCCTTGTGTGAAGAGGGCTCTATCTTTATAAAAACCTTTTCTCCTTCGGAGAACTCCTCCAGGAACTGGTTAACTGTTGTCTTTTCCCTTGGGGACTTTTTTAGCTTGTCCCTTGTTCTTCTCCTGAAACCCTTCGTTCTCTTCATAACAATCACTCTGATATTTGGTTTTTTAATATTTAAATACCAATCATTTTATTATATTCTATCCATTTAAGAGCATCCCTGCGTTTAAGATTATGATATTCTATAATTCCATTGCCCTTTACAAGTCCTCTCATAATCTCCTCTCCTCTTTGTTTAAATTCTTCATATTCCCTTTTGGTCATAGACGGATATTTTTTGATTATAACATCCTTAGATAAAAATGTGTTTATTTTTTCTCCTATTTGAAGAAAATATTCCATTTCTGCCAGACAAACAGTATAAGTTATTTTATCTTCTCTTTTTATTGGGACGAAGTGCTTCTCATTCTTTGTCTTTGAAAATGTATGATTTTCGGTAAGTTCAAGAGAAAAGTAATTAATCACATAACCCTTACTGATTTCTGACTCAAGATGAAAACATTGGTTGACAAATCCTTTCTCTCCAACTTTCATATCGCTGATTTTTCTCATAGAATCTAATAAAAATAAAAGAAAAAATTATTTATTAATTATTTTT
>CAYYYO010000036.1:0-2050 GCA_964476295.1 uncultured archaeon
GCTTTTATGGCACAAAGGGAGGATGTATGGGCTTCTTCTTCCCAGGACTTTGATTCTCTGCTTTTTGGGGCACCCATATTGCTTAGGAACATAACCATAACCGGCAAAAGAAAAATTCCAAAAAAAGAGGCTTATGTGGAAATAAAGCCAGAAATTATAAGGTTAGAAGATGTTTTAAAATCATTGAAAATAACAAGGGAACAGCTCGTGATTATAGGAATTGAAGTGGGGACAGACTACAACCCTGGCGGTTTGAGTGGAATTGGGCCTAAAAATGCCTTAAAAATGGTTAAAAACGAAGAAAATGCCTCTGTTTTGCTAAAAAAAATTAAAACCAAAGAATGGAAATTTGATGTGACCCCTGAAGAGATATTTGACTTTTTTATGAATCCTCCCGTTTTTAAAGACTACAAACTTGAATGGAATCCACCAAACAAAGAAAAGATTAAAAAAATATTGTGCGATGAACACGAGTTTTCTGAAGAAAGGGTCGAAAATACTTTGAAAAAAATTGAAGAAAAAAAAGGGATTCAGTCAAGACTTGATTCCTTTAAGTGATTGTAACTTCCTTTTCTGTTAAATCCTTTATCTTTCTTTCAACAAGATTTTTTCTGTTTTCAATATTTTTTTCTTTCTCCGTTATCTCAATATTCAGGGTTTCTATTCTCTTTCTTGTGTTTTCCATTAACTGTGCCCATGTTTCAATTTCCTCTTCTGTTTTCTTTTTTGTTTCCATTACTGAGCTTTTGCTTATCTTTTTTTCCGTATTTGAAATCTTGTTTAGTATTTCTTTGTGTTCTTTCAAAGCCCAGTCCAGCACTCCAGACTCTACTCTTTCTATTCCTGTTAGGGCCTTTGCTCTGACCTTTTCTGAGAGTCCTGCTTTTGGAAGCGAATCTTTGATATTCTTTATGAATCCTTTGAACTTTTTGAAATTCTCAGAGTTTGAGAGTGTTTCTATTGGAGACTCTATGAACTTCATTTTTGAATCTTCCCCGTGATATACTTTTTTAAATGCTTTTTCAAAATAAGAAATTTCGTGAATAATCCTATCTTCAATCTGCTTCTTTTTTAATTCTAAATCCTTCAATTTTTTTTTCATATCTTTCAGTTTGGACATCTCCTTGCTTTTTTCTATCTCTCCCAATTCCCTTTTAAGTTTTTTGAGCTTGTCCTCCTGAAAACTTAAGGCAGATTTCAGGTTTTCTTTCTCCCTTTTCAGCTCCGGCACCTTCTTGATATCTGACTGAAGCTCTCTGGAAATTTCAATTATTTCTTCGCATTCCATAACTCTCTTTCCTTTGTCGTTAAGAAATTTTTGCAATTCTATAACTTTGGATTCAAAATTTCCCAGGTCTTTTGTTAGTTTTTTTGTGTCTCTCATCGCTTCTGTTAGAATTAGAAATCCCTTTCTATTTCTTTTTCCCAAGTCGGCAATTTTTTTAAGTAGGTTTGATGAGAATTCGCTGGCTGTTCTATAATCAGGGGAATTTGGAACTGAAAAGGCAGCTAAGAGCGACTCTATATTTTTCTCCAGAACTGATTTGTTTGTTTGGGCCGCTTTTTTTAATCTTTCGTAAACATCAGGTATTTCGAGCGTCTTGAATTCATTGAATGTTTTTTTAAGTTCTGAAAAGCTTTCTTCAATTTCAGAGTACAGTTCCTTAACATTTTTTTCAAGCTCTTCTATATGCTCTTTATTCTCGCTTCTCAGCCACTCTTCAATTTCTTCGATTTTAAGCTCCTTTTTTTCAATTTTCTCTGGTTCTTTCTTGAAGAATCTAAACATAGCTTATAGTTTGTTTATAAAAGATAAAAAGGTTGCTTTAGAATTTTCTTCTCTGCGGTTTGTATGAATAGGGTTTCTTCTTTTTCTCCAGCTTGAAAATTTCATGCCTTTTCCAGTATGCCACAACTCCTATGAATATTGCAAACACAACAAGGCTTATAACGAGCTGAGTTTGCACATCCTTAGGCAATTCCCCTATTGGAGTGGAAGGCATCTTTCCTCCGATTTCCTCTTCCTTCTTCCCCTTTTCTTCTCCAGGTA
>CAYYYO010000036.1:2150-3707 GCA_964476295.1 uncultured archaeon
GAAGGCATCTTTCCTCCGATTTCCTCTTCCTTCTTCCCCTTTTCTTCTCCAGGTATAGTAGTGGTGGTTTCTTCGCCTTCTACTGTTGTTGTGGTTTCTTCGCCTTCTACAGTGGTGGTAGTTTCATCTTCTGCTCCCCCGCCACCTCCGCCACCTCCTGAGGTAGTGGTGGTTGTTGTTGTGGTAGAAGTAGATGAACCCTGAGCACTCACTGTAACAGTAAAAGCATCGTCATTATCACCAAGGTTGAAATCTATTGTATATGTCCCTGTGCTTATTCCACTGTCAAGGGTTATTGTCCATTGAAGTGTTTTTGTTGAATCTGCTCCCACAACTACGGAAGAATCTGAAGTAGGGTCGCCTGTTATTGTAAAATCAGAAGAAGAGTAATCAAGGGAATAAGATGTTGTGATAGACTCAGATTGGGAATTAGTTATATCTATGGAAAGAGTGAAGGATTCTCCCGCATTCTTGGAAACAGAAGAAGGCGAACCGCTCACAGTCAGGACAGATGGGTCTTCAAAAACGATAGTTTTCTGCGTTGAAGATGTAGAACCTGCCTGGGCATAATAGGTGTAAGTATTGGCAGTACCTGCAGATATTGTAAAGGTTTTTGTTGTTGGGGTCTGGGAAACTGATACAGAGGAATAAGAACCGCCGGGAGGGTCTGATACTGTTATTCCTGATGGAGAGGTTATAAGCTGTAAATTTGTTGTCTCAGAACCGCTTGCGGTTATGGTGCATGTAACCGTAACGCTTGTTCCTGTGGTAACCCTGCTGGTTGATGCCTCGGCTGTAACCTCGGTTATGGAAGCATTTGCAAAAGGCGTTAAGGCTAAAATCATTGAAATTATTGCTGAAAATATTATTGGGATTATTGCTTTCTTCATGGGTTATCACCTCCAAAACATACATTCGCCACATACAGTTCTTCCGTATGTCCATTGTATGTTATGTTGCCTTCTATGGGGTTGCAGAAGTCTGGCCACCCATCCGGATGCGTTACGTTAAATACCACGCAGCCACTTGGACCTGTAGGCACATAATCTACAATTGTATTATTTATCGGGTCATATAAAGTAAGGTCTTTGACGGTTGGTTCTGGACCTAAACCCCATTCCCTCATCTTCAGCATTATCTGGGCGCCTTCTTTTGGTGATGGGTTTGGCTTTTCAAATCCTTCTGCACAAACCTTTACTGTGATGTTCTCATATTCGCTATTTACTTGAATGCTCCAGTCCTGAGGAGATGGGTCTCTCTGGTAAAAGGACATGTACAGTATGTTATTCTGCGTATCGTTCCAGTATTCATTAACTCCTATCCTTATTGATTCTCCCTCTGTGAAAGAATCATCTATGTCAAAGCTTTCATTCCATGTGTAATAAGCGCAAGGAGGAGTGCATCCTGTTGTGACTATTGGAGAATAATCCCCGTCTTCATACTGCGGGTCGCACTGCGTGAAGTTGGTGTCATCATCCAGAATAGTTTCATTCGTATATGGGTTGTACACAAGGTACCACGTAGGTGTTGTGAGGTTATCCCTTATAAAATCATAAT
>CAYYYO010000036.1:3807-5379 GCA_964476295.1 uncultured archaeon
TTGACTCATGAATTGTTCCATTGTAAACCCATGGCGTTGCTGAAGCATTTGGAAATGCCTCCCATACAGTATTTGTATTGTTCGTATGCTCTAAAACAAAGAGATGTTCTGGAAGCCAGTATGCTGATTCTCCCCATGTCCTGAATCTTTTAACTTCTACTTCTACTGCTGTGTCAAAACTTGCAGTATCAGTCTCATTCTGGTAGGAGATGTTCCAGAAAACTTTCTGCCTTCCGGAATTATTTATGGTTAGAGGTAAGAAAGCGAAACCATTTAGGTCTGTTTGAACTGCTGACCATGAATATTCATCAGCTCCAAGCTTTTCTTTAAACCCAAATCCTCCTGCCTCTTGTTCTGAGATGGAATCAACACCCACCAGAGCATTTGATATCATCACGGGGTCATCCTGAGTGCCTTTATACACTATAAGAGGAACATAGAAAGAATGGTTTACCTGCCATTGACCTCCCCACGCAAATTGCGTGTTGGGTGTTGTGCTGTTGACTACTCTTGCCCATCCACAGTCATCTATGTCCCACAGATAGACGCTGCCAGAGCCGTCTATCACTGAGAAGTTTCTGCTGTTAGCTGTTATTATGCTAATGTTGCCTGTTGTTGTGTCATTAACCACTATTGTATCGAAATTATATGGAGTGGCGTTGTCCATTATAAGTATTTTCTTGCTCGGGTCGTAAACAACAGTTTGTTGTTGGTCTCCTCCATAGCGGGTGACATTGAACTGCTCTTTCAAACACACTCTGCCTCCAGTGGAGTTAAGACCATATTGCTCTTCCAAATAAGTCATATTCCATCCGTAATCCAATGTTGTGTTCTCCACAGGGGTTTCATTCCAGTTATCCACGTGTATCCAGTAATAGTCCATCTGGAGTCCTTCTTCGTAAGGAATATTAACTTTGTATTTAACGATAGTCAGCCAGAGATGCATGTCTGTAGTTTGACTCTGAGTGTTGTTTCCTGTAATTATGAGCTCCTGTCCTCCTTTGTCCAACGCTGTCGGTACAGTGAAGTTTACCTGCCATAATTCTCTTCCAGGATCGTTTGTATTATTCCATCCATCCTCAAGTTTTGCCGTTCCTATAACCTGGGCTTGGGTCATCTCCCCTTCCCATGGTCTTCCTATTTTTACTGTAAAGTTTCCAACAGAGCTTATGTTGGTCTTTGCTGATACATTTATGCTGACATTTTCTCCGGTGGAGTATTGGGCATTCCATCCCCAGTCTTCGGGCCACATGTCAAATGCCACTACCTCAAATCCTGAGAATCCTGTATCGCATGCTCCGCCTATTGAAGGAGAGCATACTGAGGGTTCAACATCCACGAACCCATTTGGCCATCTTGTCAAAACTTCTCCGTGTTTATTGGTGAAATTCTGCGGATAAAGCGTGAAGGAAACGTTGTTTGAAATTATGTTTCCGTAAGGCCCTATAGAAGAAAAGTTAAATTGGAGGTTGCCGTTTGCCAAGAGCATGTTTTCCCCACCTTCTGAAGGATTGAAATTGTGCAACATTTGAATTACAACGTAACTCCTGTTATCGATTAAAGTGTTGTTAA
>CAYYYO010000037.1:0-5235 GCA_964476295.1 uncultured archaeon
TTTTCTCATAGAATCTAATAAAAATAAAAGAAAAAATTATTTATTAATTATTTTTTATATAGAAAGGGGATTTTTAGAGCTTTTCGTGATTTATCTTTACCACATCCAGCTCTTTTACAACCGTCTTGATTCCCAACAGCTCCGAGACAGAGGGATAAGTTCTTCCCTTGTCTCCTGTTACAAGTTCCTTTATGTATGTTCCTGCCTCCGCCTTAATTACAAGCTCTATCCTCTTTTTGCCAATTTTTTTCCACTTTATGTCCTTCACAACCCTTTTTCTCAGCTTGTCAGCCCTCCTGTGAAGAACCCTGTTCGGTGTTTCCTGGTAGATCTTTTTCCCTTTTAAAATCGATAGCTTTTCCAGATCTTTGGCCCCGACTTCCTTCTCTATGACAACAAGAACCCTATAGGTCTTGTCAGGCCTCATGGACTTGAGCTTCTCCACAAGGTCCCCGCTGGCGAACCTGAGTTTTCTGACCTGCACTCGTTTTGATTTGTTAACTTCCTGCTGAAGCTTTTTCAGGCTAATGTTTCTCTTTTTCGGTTCCAGAATCTCAAGAACGAAAGGCCTCCACGCCAGGCATTTTGCATCTATATCCTCCCTTCCTGCCCCGTGAAACTTGGAGCCCTTGCCTTTGGTTTTCTTGAGGAAGGGTTTGGCAACTATCTGTTCCACGGAGGTCTTGTATTTGCCGGAAGGCCATCTCGTCTGCGGTATGGTGCGGACAAGCTTGTTGTATTCGCCGTAAATGTAAAGGGAGTTTACCTCCAGCTTCACGTCCTTTTTTTTCAAGTCAAGAATTATTAGAATTTCAGGGTTCTTGAATTCCACCTTCTTTCCTAATTCCTTCTCAAGTTTCTTGCCGACCAACCTGTTGATTTCTGACTTTAGGGGCTCGCACCACTCTATCCCAACCTTCTCCCAGAGGTCTTCCTCATTATTAATAAGCGTTGTATTCAGCTTTGTTCCAACAAGGAAATTGTTGAAATCGAATTCTTTCAGTTTTTCCTTTGCCTTGCCTGTGTAAAAGTCCAGGTTCTCGAAGAGATCTCCGCAAACATAGCACTTCTTCTTTTCTCCTTCGAGATTCCTGAACCTGAAATTGTAAGAAAAAAAGTTTGAAGGATCCGATTCAAGCTTTTCGCCGCTGTCCAGAAGCATTGCAAAAAAATCCCTTATCGAACGCCCCCTCTCATAATTTTCCTTGCCGCTCAAAAGCTGGGCAAACTGCCTGCCGAGGCAGTGGTCGCAAATATATCCATGCTGAAAAAGACGCAACACCTTTTCAAAAAATTCCAGTTTCTGCATAGTAAGTATTATAACCAATAAAATAAAAAAGCGTTATCTCATAAGAGGTATCTCGCTTCTTGGCTTTATTCTGTGATAAATCTCGCACCGTTCTTTGTCAGAACATCTTTCTGCACTTCTTTCTGGATTGTCGCAGTAAATTCCCTGCAAAAATCCCATACAATATTTTTCTTTAAGCTCTTGAATTACTTTTTCTTTTATAATTTCCTCCTTTGCTTTGTTTTTAAGCGAGATTGTATGGACGCAATTTTTTGATTCCTCATCAGGAGTTATGACGTAGCTCCCTATGTGCTTTATGCCAAGCAAACCTTCTTTAAAGATTGCATAATGGGTTCTGCCGTCTTCCTGAACTTCGAAAAAGCTTAAATTGTTGTAACTCAAGACGCCTGAGATTGTTTCTTCCATGGGACAGAGGCGACTCCCAAGACATCCTGGATTATGAAAGCGAATCTCTTCAGTCATTTTTATCACTATTAAATAACACATATTTATACTTTTCTGCGGCTGGAAAGTTAATAAATTATAAAATGCATATATAAATATGGTTAAAGAACCGAGACTTGAGCTCAGAAATCTCCTGATACAGAAGGTCAGGAGCGGGGAAATAAAATGCCCTATTTCTAAGGAGCCGGATTGCCTGAATTGCAGATATCTCAGGATTTGCGCCTCCAAACTTGAAGAGTGATCGTATGGATAAAGAAGAGATGATTAAACAGGCAGAAGAATTTATGATAGACTCGTTCCAGCATGGGAACATACCGAGTGTGATAGCAAACGGGATGATAAGGCATCTTCTGCAGACGAGAAAGTACATCCTGCGTTTGACAGAAGGGACAAGAAGGGATACAACTGCCCTTGAACTTGCTGCGCTCCTACATGGAATTGAAAGGGCATACAGGAGAACAAGAAAATACAAAGAGCTTGAAGGGGAGATACATGAAATAAGAAGCGCAAAAATAGCTGAAGATTTTATGAAAAAGAAGAAGTTCCCGCGCAAAATCATCAAGAAAACGGTGGGACTCATAGAAAAGCATGAGACAGCCCCAACAAAAGAGTCAAAGATACTGAGGGATGCTGACAATCTTTCTTTTCTGGAGAATACCTTGCCAATATGGTTTGAAGCCCGCCTCTGGATGGGAGAGAACAAAGAAATGATTATAAATGACTGCAAAGAAAGGATAGAAATAAAATTCAGGGAAATAAAATCTAAAAAAGGAAAGGAAATTGCAAAGAGTTTTCATAAAAAATGGATGCAATGGCTTTCACAAAAGGAAATTTCATAAAACATTATAAATGATTAATTACTATTCTTAGTTGATAAGAATGGATGTCAATGTGATATTCATAATAATAACAGCCATAATAGCTATAGGGTTCTTTTCCAACTATTTCTTCAAGAAAACCAAGGTTCCTGACCTCATATGGCTCATAATATTTGGAGCTATGATAGGTCCCATGTTTAAGATCATAGACCCAGCATTGCTCACAGATTATCTTCCCGTATTCTCTGCTGTTGCCTTATTAATAATTTTGTTTGAAGGAGGTTCCGGGATAGACATCTATAAACTCATAAAAGAATCTTTGAGCGTTGTTCTCATTACCTTTATAGGATTTTTCATTTCTATGTCTATAGTTGCCTTCTTAGCTTTCGCATTATTCAATATGCCTTTTCTCGTTTCTTTACTGCTCGGGGCTATAGTTGGCGGCACTAGTTCTCCGCTGGTATTTCCCTTGATAGATAACCTGAAGGACATAAAAAAGGAAGTCGGAATTTTGCTTAAAATGGAATCTGTGATAACAGACCCTCTGGCAATTATAGTGAGCTTGGTTCTCATAGAAACTATACTGCTTACGCCTTCAGGAGGCATAATAATTCATGATATAGTTACGAAGCTCATGAGTCTTCTTTCTATATCTTTAATGCTGGGTTTTTTTGGCGGAGTTATATGGGGTAGCATATGGCACAAGTTTGTTCACTATAAATTCCATTACATGCTTACAATAGGGTTTCTGTTTTTTATCTATGTCATGGTGGAACTCAGCGGAGGCAGTGGAGCAATAGCTGCCTTCATGGTGGGGCTTGCCCTTGGAAACATGCCAAGCATAAGAAGGATGTTCAAGATACAAAAAACTCTCACCGGCCTTACAAAAGAGACAAGAAATTTCAATTCATATATTGCATTCTTTGTAAGAACTTTCTTCTTCGCCCTTATAGGAATACTTCTTAAACTATCCAGAATTGACCTGATAATTTTCGGCATTCTGTTGTCTCTCGCTCTGCTTGGAGTCAGGGCATTTGTCATAAGAATTTGCACTTACAATATGCAGATATCTGAAAGAGAGAAAAACATTATGATTTTCTCTTATCCGAGGGGCCTGGCCGCTGCCGTCCTGGCCTCAATGCCCTTTATCCAATATCACATCCCAGGAACTGAAGGATTTACAGAAATTGTTTTCACGGTTATAATAAGCACTGTGCTCATATCCACCATGGGAATCGCAGTCCTGGAAAAGAGGAGAAGGAAGAAGGAAGAGAATAAAAATTAAATTTTCAATCCTTTGAGGAAAGGGATTCCCCTTCCCGGCTTAATAATCTTCATCATTTTTCTGCTCTGCTTATACATTTTCAACAGTTCTTTAACTTCAGACTCCTTACAGCCAGAACCCTTTGCTATCCTGGCAACTCTGGAGCCGGTTATTATATCCGGGTTTCTTCTCTCTTCCGGGGTCATGCTGTCTATTATGAAGCGGAATTTTTTCATTTTCTCTTCCTGAACATCAAGAAAATTGGCTGGCAATTTTTTTCCAAGTTTGGAAAAACCGGGTATCATTTTAGTTATCTGTGAAAGGGAACCCATTCCCTGCAACTGCTCTATCTGCTCGTAAAACTCTTCAAGCGTAAATTTCCCCGAAACAATCTTTTCTGCAGTTTTTTCTGCGCCCACTTCCTTTGCCTTCTCCACTAGGGTTTTTAAATCTCCAAAGCCAATCAGCTGGGAAATAAACCGCTCAGCATCAAACAATTCGAGGGCATCCAGTTTTTCCCCGGTACCGATGAATTTGACTTTTGCCCCTGTGGCCGCGCATGCGCTCAAAGCCCCCCCTCCCTTTGCAGTCCCATCCAGTTTCGTGATTATAACTCCTGTTATTCCCACGGCATCCTGGAATGCATTGCTCTGTTCCTCTGCCTTCTGGCCGAGGTCTGCAGGAATGACAAGAATTCTTTCGTCCGGCTTCAGAATTTCATTGAGGTTTTTTATCTCTTCAATCATTTCGGGATTGAGCGCATCTCTCCCTGAAGAGTCAACTATCACAACATCATATTTCTCTGCCTTTTTGAGGGCCTCTTTCATAACCCTGCTCGAATCCTTTTCTTCCGGATTCCCGAAAACAGGGACTTTTATCTGCTCGCCTATCTGCACAAGCTGCTCGTAAGCAGCGGGCCTGTATGTATCGCAGGCAACAAGGCATACCTTGAACCCTCTTTTTTGGTAGAATTTTGCTAATTTTCCGCAGGTAGTGGTTTTCCCTGAGCCAAAAAGCCCCATAAGAAGAATTTTTGAAGGTTTTGCCTCGAAGTCCGTTTTCCCTCCCAGAAACTTCACAAGCTCTTCATAAACTATATTTATGACATGCTCTTTCTGCGTCAGTCCGGAAGGAGGTTTCTCGTTAAAGGCCCTTTCCTTTATTCTCTTTGTGAGCTTAAAAACCAGCTTCACGTTCACATCTGACTGGAGCAGGGCCCGCTGGATGTCCCTCCCCATCCCTTCCAGGAGTTCCCTGTCCACAAACCCTCGCCTGGCTATCTTTCTCATAGTCTCCTTGAGGGCCGAGCCAAGTTTATCCAAAACCATAATACCACGTAAAGTATTAGATATATTTAAGATTTAAAATAAGGTTTTATTTTTGTAATGAAAAATAGTTCC
>CAYYYO010000038.1:0-5199 GCA_964476295.1 uncultured archaeon
ACTTTCCTAATTTTTTTTGCCATGACATCCCCGATTCCTTCCACTTTCCTGAGCTTTTCCTCTGAAGCTTTGAAAACTTTTTCCGGGGTCTTGAACTTCTTTAGGAGACGCTGGGCCATTTTGCTGTTTATTCCCGGCAGACCGGCCACAAGGAATTCCTGCTGCTCTCTGAGGGTTTGAATTTTTTTCTGTGCCCTGATTGAGATGCCCCGCTCCTCCTCCACCTGTTCCCTTCTTGCAATCCAGTAAAGCAATGCTGCGGTTTCCTCAGGTTCTTCGGTCCACAGAATCGGAATTCCATAGTCAACTGCTATGGAAGCAAGGGCTCCCCTGACAGCATTTGGGTGGACATTCCTCTGGGAGTAAAGGTCGTAGCCCTCTATCACAAGTATCGGCTTTTTAAAGGATTTTTTCAGGTTTTGAAGCTGCTTGAAAATTCTCTGGTCAAAAACAGATGCAAGAAAATCCGGGGCGGTTTTCCTTTCTGCGCAGACCCTGTCACTAAGGATGTAGTCCCCGACCTCAAGCTGTCTGGGTCTGACAACACAGTCCAATCTGGCCAGTTCCTTGACCACCCGCGAGGAAAACTCACGGTTGTCTGCAATTATTACAACCTTATCTGTCTTCAAGATTTTCTGGTTCATATTTTACCACTCAGCATCCTTTTTAGGGATTCATATATTTCCTTAACTTCCTTCCTTTCATCTTCAAAAAATATTTTTTCGTATTCGAGATCAACCTTGTATTGGAGCCATTCTATTGTTTCCTCTGGCTTTGCCTTTCTCACAGCAAATTTCACGAAGAAGAAGGGAGTCTTAAATTTCGCCAAGGCATCGGCAGTGCATACAATTCTGGCTTCAAGACTCTTGGGTTCGTATCTGTGCATGTGTGCTCTTATGCACTCTGCAACCTTTTCTCTGACATCTTCAGGATAACCGAATCTCTCAAGAACTTTTTTTGACTCTTCTGCTCCCGCTTCATCATGCCTTTCAGGATCTATCTGCAGGCCAATATCGTGAAGCAGGGTGGCAAGTCCCACAACAGTTTTATCCGCACCGTATTTCTCCGCGAGCCGCATGCCTAACCGGTGGACAACAGAAATATGATACTTGAAGAACCACTCCACGCCAACATATCTGGCATCGCTTTCCCTGAACCTTTCTTTAACAAACTCTTCAACTTCTTTCATGAGTAATTAAAGAAAAACAAGAAATAAAAAGTTAGTATTTTACGAAAGCAAACGGGTTTCTCCAGTTGACTTTTTCTTCTCCAAAGAAAAGCACAGGCATCTTATTTTCCATTAGAGTTCTTCCGTGATGTATCACACCGTCATTGTCTTCCGGCGTTCTTTGAATAAAGTATTCCCATTTACCCTCTGGCTCAATTGCTATTGTTGTTCTATTATCTGAAAGTATGATACAATGGTCACGATCATGAACATATTTATTTAGAATTGCTGTCCCAAATTTACTGTCATCAGTGTAATAAATATTCCCATCCACGTTTTCGAATTTTCCATGGTATCTTGAAACATTTATGTGATTTTCCGGAATTTTAATATCACCCAATCTTCCTATACTGAGAGTTTCGCCGTCTTCGATTTTGTAAGAGTCCTTTGTTCCTTTCCAAGATGCTTCTCTCGGACCTGTTTTCTCCAGCTTCCCCCCATAAAACAATTCTATTACAGCCATTACATCACCTTTGTTACTATATAATAGTAACAACTTCTATATAAACTTATCGGTCTATCGGTAAAGCTCGTCCAACCTGTCAAAATACTCTTCTATCCTTCTCCTATCCTCTTCACTGAGGGGGTCGCTTCTTTTCTTTCTTGGGAGCCGGAACCTTCCCTTGAGAATAAGTCCCGCTGCAATCCCTGTGCCCAGCCCTGCGAGGTGGGCCGCGTTGGCTATTCCTGAAGGTGCAAACATTCCCAGAAGGTCCATCATTGCCCATAAAACTGCTGCTGCATACATCGGCATAGGGATGCCCATTACCCACACCACCATTCTTGGCCTCAAAACTGCAAGTGTTCCAAGTATTCCGTAAATTGCTCCCGATGCCCCCAAACTTGCCGGGTAAAACAGGGCGGAGCCAATTCCTGCAACTATTCCGGAAGCAAAATATATTGCAAGAAATTTTTTGGAGCCAATTATGCTCTCCAGGATCATTCCAAAGAGCCCAAGGGCGAACATGTTGAAAAATAAGTGTGAGAATCCGCCGTGAAGAAACATTGAAGTCACCAGGAGCCACGGCTCCGAAAGAACACGGTTACTGTAAAGGGCGAATTCATCTGTGATTGCAGGGAACAAAACCTGCAGGATGAAAACAACCACGCAGATTCCAACAAGAATGAAAGAGTATTTTTTCATTTAAACTCACCCAGCCCTTTTTGTTCATAATGGTTTCTCATATTTTTTAAAACATATTTCATTTTCTTTTCCCTGTTTTTTGAGACCCAGAAGTATGCCTCGTCCCGCGTTTCCTTTGCTATCAGAACTACAACCCGTCCGGATTTCTGCCTTCCTGTTCTTCCCCTTCTCTGTATGGAGCGAATCTCGGAGGGAACCGGCTCGTAAAAAACGACAAGGTCCACTGCTGGAATGTCCAGACCCTCTTCTCCTACCGAGGTGGCAACGATGCAGTTGTATTTCAATTCCCTAAACTCTTGAAGAATTTTTACCTGCTCCTTCTGGGTCAGGCCGTTTTCTCCCGCCTGCCCGAAAAAACCGACAGGTCTGCAGTTTTCCACTCCCCTGAGGACTTCAAGTATTCTGTTTACAGTGTCCCTGTAGTGGGAGAAGACAATAACCTTGGATCTGGGATACCTGAACTGTTTTTCTAAAATTTTGTAAAGCTCATCAAGCTTTGGATGTTCCACCCCCTTCTCTACAAGCTCATGCGTCTTTATGAATGCAGTTTCTATCCTGGGGTCTTTCATAACTCTTTTCACGGCTTTGGTTTTCCCCTTTTCTGACGCATCCTTCATTCTTTTGAAATATTCGAGCAGGGATTTAGAGCCCTGAGTTTCCAATAGCTCCAACGCATGCTCTATTTTCAGGGCTTCTGCCACCACGGAGAGTCCGTGAAATACCACCGGATTGGGCCTGGCACTGGTTGCAAGTATGCTTCTCAATCTCCCCTGAATCTGAAGGAGGTCCCTCTTTTTTAAATCTATGGTGTCAGTGAGTTCCATCCCCTTAAGTTTTTTGTACCTTTCTTTCAGGGCTTCATAAATGAGCTTGTGGACCTTCCTGAATTCTTCCGGAAGTTCAATCATCTTCCATTCCATGCTTATTTTTTGTATGTAAGGTTCCATGTCCCTGTCTTCTTCAGTTCTTATCTCCACAAAATCAAAGTAAAGATTCTTGCAGAGCTGGTCTATTTTTTCTTTAGACCATCCTGGGGAAGCAGTGAGCCCAAGTATTCTGGGGTTCTTGGCCCGTTTCATGTAAAACTCTGCTATGAAAGGGTACGGATAATCCTTTACTCCCCTGTGGCATTCATCTATTACCAGCAGGGAATAGTCGGAAAAGTCAAACCTGCCGGCAATCAGGTCGTTCTGTATAACCTGCGGCGTGGCAAAAACCATAACTGCCTTCTTGTATTCTCTTTCCCTTTCCTCAGGTTTTACCTTTCCTGTGAAAACCTTCATATCACCTTCCGCTATTTCCATAAACTGGGCAAAGGTTTTTTTGTGCTGTTCCACAAGAGGCCGCGTGGGCGCAAGAACCATTACCTTTCCACCAATCTTATTCATTCGTTGAGCGGCCAAGAGAATGGCAGAGGCAGTCTTCCCCATACCCGTTGGTATGACAATCATGGTGTTGCCCTTAACGCAGGTGCTCAGTATGGTCTCCTGGTAGAGTCGCTTCTCCATCGTATTCTTCTTGATAAGCGGGTAGTCAACAAAAGTCATGAATATAATATTTTCTGAGAAGTATTAAAGTTTTCAACAAGTTTAAATAATTTTTATAGAATCTAATTTTTTATGGTTGATTCAACCTTTGGACTAAGGATAAAAGCAATTTACAAAGATGAAATTGAAATAAAGTTTCCTGAAAAGGAAAAGGATAAAAAAATTTCTGGAGCTTTGAAACATGCCTTCGTTGAGGAGAAGGCAGGATTGCTTTCTGCTGCTACTCTGGGTGCACATCTGATTGGATGCTGCGGTTTGTACAACATGCCAAATTACGATGTACTGACACATGTTTTGGGAGTGGCCACTGTGAGATATGGAGCAAGCAAGCTGGGAGAGTATTTCTGGCCGGATATAGAAGAGAAGGCAGGGAAATATTTGACTTTAGGCGCAATAGCTGTAAGCGGTATTACCGTAGAGAGTTTGGAATACTTGCTTCATGTAAAGGATTCTCTGGGGACAGGGGATGTTTTTAATACGATAAAAGATGTTTTTGTTTCGAACCCAGCAGGTGCGGCAATTTCTCACGAGCTCATAAAGAAAGGAATTTTTTAATCTTCTGTTATAGCTATCGGCGTTCCTCCCGCATGCCAGCTCTGCCTTGGCCGCACTGCCACAGAGTAAATTCTTTCGCTGTTGTCGTCAAGGATTATTGCTGCACCCGGCCTTCTTGGCAGGTCACCTATGTACTTTGTAACGTCATAAAGAAGGTAGGTCTGCATTATGCTCTGAAGTGCCTGCAGGTCTGCTTCGGATGTGAGCCTGTGCGAAAGCACAATGTCGGCCTGAGAGATTGCATCTGGATGAAGTTTGTTTGGCCTCTGGGTTATGAAACAGCAGGATATCCCCGGTTGCCTGCCCTCTTTTATTACGGTGAGAAGAGGTCCCGAAGAGGCGGTTGTTCCGTCAGCAGGAAGAAAGTTATGTGCCTCGTCAATTATTATCCAAGTTATCGGGATTTTTATTTTACTGAAACCGGCCATGGTTCCCATTTCTTCTTCTCTCCTTGCAATGGTCCTGATTTCCTGAACCTTTCTTGCTATGAGACCAACTATAAGATTCCTGACGCTCCAGCCCTCGCTTATCTGGCTGAAAAAAGATACGTCAATAATTGAGGCAACTCCGGGCTGGATAAGCTTTTCTATGTTCATTCCCTCCTTGGAGAAAATGCCCCATTCCTTTGCGGACATGAACCTGTTTATCAGGGCGTACTTCTCCTTCTTTTCTGCAAGTTCATCTTCCTTTATACCCTCTATTATATCATCTATTGTAAAATCAGG
>CAYYYO010000039.1:0-5184 GCA_964476295.1 uncultured archaeon
GTTTTGCTTTTCAATTTCAGTTAGGCTTTTTAAGGTTATATAAAAATCTTCTTTATCTTGAAATCTTAGAAATTCTGAAAGTGGTGCCACAACAGCATTGTTGGATATTCCTTTTACCCAATTTACTATCTCGTCTGTTGTTAGCCATTGATTTTTATCTGACAAGAGTTCCGTTATTTCTCTACTCTCAACATCACAATTTTTAATCAAGAATCTAACAATTTCTCGTAATTCTTCAAAAGAATTTATGAAAACGAATCTTACTGGAAATCTTTTGTCAGCGATTCTTTCAGAATATTTATCCTGCTTTATTATATTATATAACTCTTCAAGAGAATAAAGTTTTTTTACTTCCATTAGATTCCCTCTAGATATTTTTCGATCGTTTCTACGATATCTGGGCGTTTATCTTTTAGTTCATCTATGAGTTTAATTAAAATTTCTTTAACATTCTTTTCAGAACTTTCCCGAACCCGTTTTTTAATATTTTCGATTCTTCCCTCAGATATGAAAGGATGGGATCCAATATCTAATGCAATTGTTTTACTACCCTTAGTCTGTAATTCTTTGATTTGCTTTTCAAGTTGTGCCTGGCTTTTCTTGAGTTTCTCTGTGTACCAATCTTTAACTTTCTCTCTAACTTTATCTTCTGACCATGAAGCAACTTCTTCTTGCATATTTCTATTAATATAATCTATAACTTCTTCTATATCCTCAGGTGAAATTTCAATCCCTTCAATACTTTTCAACCACTTTTTAAACAACTCTTTTGGATTCTCTCGATCTATTAAAATGTCAAGATCATACCTTACATCCTCTATAGCATTTAAGTAATCCCTTATCTTTTCATACGTAAGCTCCCTATCAATTGATTGAACAAGTTCAAAAATAGCATCTATTGCTTTCGCAGTATTTTCATTTATATTCTCTATGAATTTGAATGCCCATATAGGAAAACCTTGTTTTTTAATCCATTCTCTTACTTTCCATCTTGCATCATTCAGACTTCTAACCTCTTTAAGTCTGAATAAATCTCTCAAAATTTCAATAAGTTTTTCCTCATCTTCTGTCCCAAAACGGACTTCTAACTTCTGGCTATATATTCCTTTTTCCCAATAATCAAACAAAACTAATATTTTATCTCTCATCAACTCTTTTTGAATTGGAATCCCTGTTCCTGCCTCAAAAAGCTTACCAACATACTCCCTCATCAAGAAACCAACTGCTGCCATATTAACCATATTAGAATATAATCCATAAGGTGGTTTGGTAAGAAATTTCAAAGTATCTCCTAAATTAAACACCCCACTATTTTTTTCTTTTTCAAAAGTTTTTCTTATTTCCAAATGCATCTTTTTTAGAGGATGATCCTCAGGGACATCATCTTTTATTTTTAGATTTATATCTACGATATATTCTCCTTTGTTGTCTTTAATAATCTCTCGAAGATATCTTTCTGGACCTTTGGACGTCTTTTCCTCTATATCTTCTCTACTACTAGCGAATAAAAATATTTCAGTAGAGGTTTTAGACCGTTTATTTGTCCAAATATTCCTGTTTCTTTGTGCCTCTTCTATATTTTCTAACCCATAGGAGAATATCTCTTTAGACAATTCCTCTCTTATCTTTCTGCTGAACTGGTTTATTAATTCCTTACCAGTTCCATTTTGCAAAAACCACTCGACGTATCCAGATTTTACTTGATTAAGCCAGTCATCAATAACCTTTTTCGCATATTCTTCATTTATATTCCGTTCTTCTGAATAATTGTGTCTATCTGCAACTATTGCTCTTGCTTTGTATTCTATGAATCTGTTAAATACTTTATCATCTAAGATTACTTCAGATACAGCAAAAATTATATCTCTAAAATCTTCCTCGCTAGAGATTTTTTTTAATATGTCTTTTATTTGTCGTAATTCTTGCTCACTTTTCCCCAAAAACAAACATAGATGGATTGTATAATCTTTTTTAAAAACTTTTTCTATTTTTCCTCTTATTAAATGCTCATTTAAACTAGCATCCACTATTAAGCACTCCACATCTCTATTTATAGAAACGCTAATGGTATTTTGTAATTCTTTCTTCTGTCTATCACTGAGTATTTTATCAATTGTATTATATTCACTTTTTATCTTATTCTTCTCAGTTTCAACTTCTCTTGAGGGTAAACCTGAACTTGTAATTAAATACAAATTATCTGGTGTTTTATTGATTATTTGCTTGTCATCGATGAATGATAAAATACCAGCTAAGTCTTCTTGTTCAATAGCACCGGTAAAAAGGTCTATTACATTCTCTTCGGCAGGAACAACAAGAGAAGATTCTCCAACTTCCACAAATCTGTAAAGAAGATTTAGAAGAAGTGTACCTTTAAACACAGACAAATATTCATCTCCTTTCTCCTCCAGAGTGTTCTTGTGAAGTTTAAATTTTTCCAGCACGGCATGAACTTTTTCACTTTCCATCCTTTCAAATTCCTCATAGAAAAAGTCCCAGAGATAGTCCGCTGTTAAGAATATTTTTCCATTCTCTTCTGGATTTTCTTTTATGAATTTCTTAAAACCACCTCTCTCATCATACAAAAAATTGAAAATACTTCTTTCTGTAGAACCAATATTCCTTGCAATAAAAGTCGCTAAATATGCAGTATAAGGATGAATTGGGAAAAAACCCTCTAAGGATTTTTGAACTTGTGTCCCTTCACTCCCGGTAATCTTCTCTATTAAGGATTTCACCGAATCTATATACTTATTTTTAATCTCTGTAAATCTAGCCATATCTTTTTTCTTAATAGCAGCGTTGATAATGTGGTAAGTAGTTATAGGCTCCATTGAATAATCCAATACTTTAAATCTTCCAAGAACTTTCTCTACATCATCTCTTGAAATATTTGTCCGGTAGGGTTTTCTATGGGCGACAACAAACAAATAAACACCTTTATTGATAGATAGTTCTGCTATATTCTGCAATTCTGTCAATAATAGACCAGATTTAGGCAGTTCCAAAATCCCAGTGAATTCATCCCAATAAATTACTAAATAATCTGCAATTCCTTTATTTTTTAGTTCATTTCTTACCTCTACCAACCAGTTTGCAATATTTTCAGTAGAGAAGTGAATACCTTTTTGTGAAAGTACGCCTTCTATTTTGGTTAATATATTGATATTCCCTTGTTGAAGCTTAGAAATTATATCTTCTTTGGTTCCATAAACCTCCAACTCTGTTCCCTTGAAAACTTTTTCCCAATTTATCTCATCACTTTTTAATTTTGTAATCATTTTATCAAAATCAGTTTTTGTAATGAGTTCAATTCCTTCTTTCTTTAAGGCATTTTTCACCGCTTTTTCAAGTACCAATGCAAAGGTCCTATTATCAATAACTGAGGATGTTCCTTTTAAAACAACAGGAAAAACCCTCTTAGTTTTACGGAAATTTTTTATTTTAAACTTTATTTGCTCTTCAAGATTTTCAATGAAATCATTTATCTCAGCAAGATCATCAAAAAGAAGGTGTTTTACTACAGCGGTTGCATGGCTTTTTCCGGTGCCATAAGCTCCCTGAAGCCATATTGACTTTCTCTCTTCAGGTTTGCTACTCTCAAGAGAGTTCATCGTTTCAGAGAGTACTTTATACCACTTTTCGTTAGGGATAAATTGTTTCCAGTATGTTCCAATTTCGTTTTCTAAATCATAAACAGGTTGGAAATAATCATTTAAACCTATAATTTCCTCATACTTCATTTTAACCTTGCCTCCACAATTTTTACTATATCCAAAGATAAAAGGTCCTCCCTCAAATAAATATTATCCAAGTCTGCAACTAAATCTACCCTTAAGATTTGCTCTTTATCTTCCTGAAGACCTCTTAAGATTCTTTCCAATTTATCTCTTGAAATTCCAAATAATTTATATGGTCCTCCTTTGAATTCTTTGCTGTACAATTCCGATATAGTGAAATCTCTTCTTCCTATATGTTCTGCTGCCTTATAAAGGCTGTATGCAACTGCCAATGGATGAATATCATCTGTACCAATTTTCTTAACATATCTTTCTCTACCCTTCTTTTCTACCACACCTATTTTTAATTCATATCCTATGGGTGAACAATCAAATAGATTAAAAAGTGATGAAATGGCATTTTTGGCTGTTTTTTCTTTAGCATAGTTATCATCTTCTATTAATTTTATTATTAAATCTTTTCCTGAAATACTTGTGCCCCAATCGAAGGTATTTAGATACCATTTAATCAGATTCACATTGTAATATAGGTTTGTCCATACGATTTCCCATATCAGTAGCTCATCATTTATAATTTCTGAAAGCAATTTTGCAATAGCAGTCGGTCTATTATTTTTGTCTAAAAGCTCACTTTCTCGAAGCCAAGTCTTTAGAGACTCTATTTGGCGATTTCCAAGGTTGGTTTTTGAAAACCAATCATTTGGATTTCGCAAGAAAAAAATTAACCAATTTCTCCTTAACCCAAAATTTTGAAATTTGCTTGTAGCAATTCTATCTCTTTTCATTGGTTTTTCACTCCCATAAGTTGTAAGTGATTTTGCAGCCAAACAACCTTTTTCAGCAAAATTTAAGCAATTCCTACAATGAATACATAAATCGGTATTTATTTTGACAGATGAATTTATCGTTAATGCTTCTGTAGGACATTCTTCAGAACAAGCACCACAATGAACACAATAGGTAGTTTTGTATAATACTTTTTTAATCACTTCTTTTATAATAGGATTTAGACCCGTATTTATGCGAATTTTTAAATTTTCTTTTTTATTATTTATAATAAATGATAGAGTTTCATTTCCTACCTTTATTTCACCCATTATTTTATTTTTTGACTCTACTTTATAATGTAAATCTCCAACAGTCTTAAGCCACTCTAATATATTCTCCCTTGGTTTCTTAAGTATTGACTTTATACTGTTGCCTTCAAAAGAGGAAAGTAACACTGTACCATTGTTATCTATTCCTCTTCCTCCTGCCCTTTTTTTCCATTGCTCATCTGCTATAAATGTAGTAATATCTGCGTTTGATAAACCCAGAGCTTCCCCATACTCATAAACTACATTTATAAATTTCATCAAGGTGTTTCTCTCTATTTTATATAGGATATGCTCATTCCACGATGATGCAAAAGGACACAAACTACAACCAATTCTATCCAATCCAT
>CAYYYO010000040.1:0-2499 GCA_964476295.1 uncultured archaeon
AAAAGAAGTAAGCCCACATTTTTTATTTTTATTTTTTCTGCTCTTGCAAGTATTCCGTGCATCCCTTCATGGACAAAAATCAGGGACACAACACCAATTATGAAATACCAGAAAGGAACGCCTATATATCCGTATCCAATAGTTGCCTCTTTTGTGGGGAAAGGAATAACTAAAGACAAAGAAGGGACGCCTATAGGTCTTATCAAATTTTTAAAGAGAAAATAAAAATCGTAACCCATTGCTCCAAAGCATACAACAACTCCTATTGAGCCAAGAATTTTCCAGAATTTTGGAGATATCCTGGCAATCCTGTCCAGAAGTTTCCTCCCTTTCTTTGTTCTTCTTATGAAAAGGACTCCCTTAATTTCCACATTTTTCCTGTCCCTGAATATGATTATTGCGAAGATGGCTATAAAAATAAGGATTGAAAGGAGATACAGGTCTATCATGCCAAAGTTTTATTAATTTTTATTTAAATAGTTAAACTATGACTATCTATTGGGCAGATACTCTTGCGAGAGAAATAATTAACAGGAAAAAATACAATTACATAGACAAAAAATTTCCTGAGATAAAGGAATACTTCATAAAAAGTTCCACTTCTATTTCCGGGGTTCCGCATATAGGAAACGCTTCTGATGTTATAAGGCATGATGCGCTTGCACGGGCCTTGAGAAGTTTGGGGAAACGTGTTACTCTATTCTGGGTTGCCGAAGACATGGATGCGCTTCGAAAAGTTCCTGCAGGAATACCAAAAAGCTTTGAAAAATATTTTGGGATGCCTGTGGCAGATATCCCATGCCCTGAGGGGTGCTGCGACTCTTACACGGAACATTTTTCCAACTTGTTCACCAAAAGCTTGAAAGAACATTTTGGAGTAGAACTTGTTTACAAGAGCACTGCAAAGGCATACCGGTCGGGTGAATTTACCTCTTACATAAAAAAAATAATGAAGAATCTTGAACTGGTTAAGGAGATTTGGAATAAATCGCGGGAAACTCCCCTTCCTGAAAGATGGACACCATGGAAACCCGTATGCGAGAACTGTGGAAAAATTATGACTACTGTTGTAAAGGGCTATGATGAAAACGGAGTAACCTATGCGTGCGAAGATTACCAGTTTAAGAAGTATGGCAAAGAGGCCTATACAAAAGTTCCCGGTTGCGGTTATGAAGGGGAGAGCAAATATGCTAAGGGAAATGGGAAACTTTTATGGAGAGTTGAATGGGCAGTGGAGTGGGCTGCCTGGAAAATAATTTTTGAAGGGGCGGGAAAGGAGCATTTTATGCCTACGGGCTCCTTCTGGACTGCAGGGGAAATTGCAGAGAAGATCCTGGACTGGCCAGAGCCGCACCCCTCAGAAAATCCTCTCCAGCCATATGAGTATCTTACAATAGACGGGAAAAAAATGTCTGCCTCTGTCGGCAATGTTGTTTCTACATGGGACTGGCCGAACTTTGCCCCTCCCCAGATTCTAAGACTGATTTTTTTGAAGAAGCTGAGAAAAGTAAGGGATTTTTCCTATCAAAAAATTCCTGATTACGTTGATGAATATGACAGGTTGCAAAGAATTTACTTTGGGGCAGAGAGTGTGGAAAATGAAAAAGAGCTGGAGCACATGAAAAGACTTTATGAGATGATTGAAACTGAAATGCCAAAAAAACTGCCTGTGCAGATACCATTCTCTTTTGCAGCCCTGATAAGCCAGATATCAAAACCGGAGGAGTCACTTGAAAGGGCAATCAACCTCCTAAAAAGCACAGGGCATGTAAAAGGAGATATTTCTGAAGAAGATAAAGAAAGAATTAGAAAGAGGCTGCTTATAGCAAAGGAGTGGGTAAGAAGATATGCTCCTGAAAACATGAAAATACAGCTTAGAGAAAAAATCCCTGAAGAAGTGGAGATTTCTACTGAACAAAAGGAAGGATTGTTGAAACTTGCAAAAGAACTGGAGAAAGATTGGGCTGCTGACGAGTTGCAGAACAGAATTTATGAGATAGGAAAGGAAACCGGCAATGTCAGGGGTTTCTTTCAGGCACTTTATACAATTCTTATAGGAAAAAGGAACGGGCCAAGAGCCGGACCGTTTATAATTACCATAGGAAAAGAAAAGGTGAAAAAACTTCTGGAACAGTTAAGCTGATTTTATTTTTTTTATCAGCTCAACTCCCCTGAAAATTCCAAGAGAACCTTTTCTGCAGGACTTTTCTGAAAATTCCTTAACTTTGTCTGGTTTTATTTGAGGATAATATATAAGTACGGGCACGGGATCTTGCGAGTGGGCTCTTATTTCACAGGGGGTTGAATGGTCTGCTGTTACACAAAGCTTTGCGTCAATATCCTTTATTTTGGAGAAGAATTTTCTGTCAATTTCTTCAACCGATTTTTTCTTTTTGAGAGGCCTGTTCTTGTGAGCCCATGAATCTGGCCCCTTTATCTGGACATAAATGCTATGTTTTTTTATCAGTTTCTCCACTTTGTGGGCAAGCTCTTCAAGGT
>CAYYYO010000040.1:2509-5163 GCA_964476295.1 uncultured archaeon
TTTACAACTTCCATTCCAGTAAGTTTTCCTATTGCCTTTTCTACCGGAGAGTCCCCCATAAGAACCCAGTTTTTGTATCTTTTTTCAAGTTTTGGCGTACATGTTCCGGCACCCCTCGTGACAACAAACAGGTCATCTCCAAGAACCTCGTTGCTTTTTTTCACAAATTCATTTATAATCTCTGCGGTTCTTTTTGCCTTTTTATCTTTTGTCAAAGGTCTGCATTTCTTTAGTTTTAACGGGCCTTTCCTTGGCATGGCCGAGCTGACATAATTTTTTACAATCCTGTAACCGGGATGCGTGTTGCTTATGCGGTCGGACAGCGGACCTTCCAGAATGAGAACAGCCCTGTGTCCAAGCGTTTTGGCAAATTTTAGCTTAACTCCCTTAATTTTTATTTTGTTTATCTTCTCCACATACTCTTTAACTTTCTTTTCATCTGGCTTGAACTGAAAGTCGGTTACCCAACCATTGTGAACCTTCATGAAATTGCATCTCAGAACAACTTCACCGGGTCTGAACTTCACTCCATACCCAAGTGCCTCAAGTGGCCCTCTGCCCCTGTGATACCTGAAAGGATCGTAACCGAGAAGGGCCAAAGCGGCCTCGTCAGATTCAGGGGCAACACCCCTTTTAACAGGATACATTATTCCTGTCCTGCCCCCTTTGCACAGCCAGTTCAGGTTCGGCTTTCTGGCCGCTTCAAGCGGGGTTTTTCCACCAAGAAGCTTGTTTGGCCTATCTCCGAGACCATCAAGAATCACAATAAGGGTATTCATAAATCAATTTGTTTGCGGTCAAATAAAAAGTTAGAGTCTTCGAAGGTTGTGCTTTATTTCGTAGGGGCTTACTTTTTTGTCGTATTCATAACCCACCGCTGCCCTGTACTTCTTTATTTGAAACTCCTTGTTTTCTATAAATTTGTTGAAGATGTGTTCTCCCAGAGTTTCTCTAACAAGGTCGCTTTCTTTTGTTAGTTCGAGTGCGTCTTCCAAACCTTCAGGAAGCGTCTTTAAGTTCTTATTATTTTTGTAAACGTTCTCCTCTGTTGGTGGTGGAAGTTCGTAATCGTTTTTTATTCCATCAAGTCCGGCAGAGAGCATAACAGCAAAAGAAAGGTGTGGATTGCATGTAGAATCAGGGCTCCTCAGTTCTATTCTTGTGGCTTTTTCCTTTCCAGGCTGATATTCCGGAACTCTTATGAGTGTTGAACGGTTTCTTTGGCCCCACGTATGATAGACGGGGGCCTCGAACCCGGGAACCAACCTTTTATAAGAGTTAACCCATTGGTTTGTGACCGGGGTAATTTCATTTATGTTTTTAAACAAACCGGACATATATTTCTTTGCTATATCTGAGAGGTGGTATTCATCATCAGAGTCAAAAAACATATTTTTGTTTCCTTTCCAAAGCGATTGGTGAACATGCATCCCGCTCCCGTTTTCTTCTGAGATTGGCTTTGGCATGAAAGTTGCATACACTCCTTCCCTTTTTGCAGTTTCTTTAACCACAAATCTGAACAACATGGATATGTCTGCCATTTCCAACGCATCTGTGTATTCCAGATCAATTTCATGCTGGCTTGGGGCAACTTCGTGGTGGTCAAATTCTGAGGATATTCCCATTTTCTCCAGATTCAGCACGATATTCTGTCTTAAAAAAGCATAAGGATCGTCTGCTCCCATACTGAAGTAGCCGCCATTATCAAGTGGTTTTGGCGTCTTGTCATCAGGAAATAAGAAGAATTCCAGTTCCGGACCCACATAAAAGTTATCGAATCCCATGTTTTTTGCCTTTTCAAGTATTCTTTTGAGCACATACCTGGTATCTCCCTCGTTATGGCTTCCATCAGGATTTAGAATATCACAAAACATCATACCTACCCTATGATTGCCATATTTCCATGGAAAAACACGAAAAGTTTTTGGGTCTGGCTTTGCTATCAAATCGCTTTCCTCTATCCTTACAAGCCCCTCTATAGAAGAGCCGTCAAATCCCTTACCGTCTTTTAACGCATCTTCAACCTTATAAGAAGGTATGGAGAATCCTCTCAAGTCACCAAGGATATCAGAAGAAGCAATAATAACAAATTTTATGTCTTCCGCTTCTGAAAGAAATTCAAGAACATCGTCTTTGGTCTGAAATTCATAACTTATCAAGCACACACCCCCCAAAAACAATGACTATTTTTAGCTTTGAAATTATAAATAACTTTTTTTGTCAAAAACGTAAAATTCAATATTTTATTTAAAAATCAGGGCAAACTTTTAAATACGTGACACATTTATATACAAAAGTAGTCTTAGATATGAGGGGTGAAGAAGATGGAATTAACCGATGAACTTAACAACAAAGTTCTTGAGGCAGTTGAGGTAGCGAGAGCTACAGGGTATATAAGAAAAGGAACAAATGAAACCACAAAAGCCGTAGAAAGGAGTGCCGCGGAACTGGTTGTTATAGCAAAGGATGTGGATCCTCCTGAAATAGTGATGCACCTTCCTCCGCTCTGCGAGGAAAAAAACATACCATATGTTTACACCAAAAGCAAGGATGACCTTGGAAGGGCGGCAGGAATAGATGTAAGGTGTGCTGCTATTGCAATAGTGAAATCAGGAGACGCAAAGAAAATTATAGACGAAATACTTGGCGGAAAG
>CAYYYO010000041.1:0-4810 GCA_964476295.1 uncultured archaeon
CAAAGAAATTAAGAAACCAAAAGATTTATATGAGTAAATTGCCACCGCACAATAAGAAATTAATCAAATTCAAAAGCAAACCTCTTCCCGCAGAGAGAACAAACATAGTACTTTCTTTCAATATTTATTTTTTCCGACCTGTAAAAATCGCTGCCCTCATACATTAATATGTCATGGTTGCACTTCTCCAACCTGTCCATTTTCTCAAAGAAATGTTTCAAGCCGCTGTTGAAATAGTCAGAATCCATAAAGATTATTGCCTCCGAATATTTTTAAGTTTTCGGAAAAATTGTCTTTACCCTTATCCCGTTTCTGGATTTTGCCACAATTATCAAAAGGTATTTTACATCAGGACACTTTATTTTCCCCGCTTCCCGAAACTCGGTCATTTCTATCTTGTAAAACTTCCTGAGGTTAAATATAATCACTTTCTCTGCTTTCCTAACAAAGATTTTTGAATTTCTGTAATTCAGTTCCGGCCCCTGTTTTCCAAGAATTCTCCTTAACGCATCCAAGAAAGTATAACAATTGATATATATCCAAGGCAGGTAGCCAATCATTATCTCAGCTTGCTGAAAATTTTTTTATGTGCTCATCAAATTCCTTGAGTTCCTTGCTGACTGATTTTTTAAGCACGGTATCTAAATTAGAAAGCTTGCCTGTTATTCTCTTTACATATTCAAGCTTGGCTTTTGCGTCATCCATTCTGCCTTCATCTATGTTGCTTATCGCCCCGGATACTTCCTGGTCAATTATCTGCATCAATGCATTGATTTTGCTGTTTTTTGAACCCAACATAGTTTATTGTAGGAAAATTGAATTTATAAAGTTAATTTTTAATCTTAAATTCTTTTTAAACCAAAAATCTTAACATGCCTGTTTGCAAAAGGGTTGAAGATGAAATAGCCATCTATGAGATTCCAGACGATATCTGCGATAGGGAATTAGAGACAATAGACAGCATGGTGGATGATTTTTTAAGGCATGAATACAGGGCAATGGTTATAGACAGCAGCAGGAAAGTTAAAAAGAGATTGAAGCAATACATTCCTTTTGCTAAAGATGAAAGGTATGAAAAGATTAGAAAAATTGAAGAAAAACATGAAAAGGATTACAACCTGAGGATGAAGTTGTCTTTTGGGGCATATTCTTTGATAAACTACGCCCTCGGTTATTATATTTCAGGCAATATTTTGAATCTGGATAACCCCTGGGTTGGCTCTGCATTATTTGGCACATCATCTTTGGCCGCCATGGGGGCATGCTTTGCTATTGAAAAATACAGCACATCGAAGAAGAGGGATATGATAGAAAGAGAAAAGGAGACTATAAAAATGATGGAGTGCGTACTAAGTACAGAAGGTTATTAATATGCATGAATGGGCTTTGGCTGAATCAGTTGTGTTTTCAGCACTGAAGTTTGCAAAAGAGAAAGGGACAGATGTTAAAGAAGTGGTGATTCATTTAGGAGACCTCCAGCAGATTGACCGCGAGGTTTTTGAGTTTGCCCTGAAGGAGATTATGAAATCATCTGGCCTCAAGTTTAAATTCAGTTTCAGGAGAGAAGAAGCGGTTTTCAAATGCAAAAAGTGCGGCGAAGAATGGAAGTTTTCAACAAAAGGTCTCAAAGAGGATAAAAAAGAATCCATACACTTTCTTCCCGAGACAATTCACGCATTTGAGAAATGCCCGAAATGCGGCAGTCCGGATTTTATAATAAAGAAAGGAAGGGGACTCTGGATTTCTGTGTTAGGTGATTAAATGGACCCGAGAGCAGGAATAATAGAGGAAAGACTGAGGGGAAAGAGAATAATAGGAGTTGCCGGTGGAAAGGGAGGGGTAGGAAAAAGCGTAATTTCAACCCTTATGGCTCTGAATCTTTCCAGCATGGGATACAGAGTTGGGCTGCTTGACCTGGATTTCTCAGGACCTTCAGACCACATAATTCTTGGAATCAACTGCAACAAGTTTCCAAAAGAAGAAAAAGGAATAATTCCCCCGGAAGTTTATGGAATAAAGTTTTTTTCTATAGTTTACTATGCAGGTGATAATCCTACGCCACTGAGGGGAATAGACATAACAAATGCAATAAAAGAAATTCTTGCTGTGGTCGTGTGGAAGGATGTTGACACTCTTATTATAGACATGCCTCCTGGAATGGGGGAGGAGATTCTTGATTCTTCCGAGCTCATAAGGGGGCTGGAATTTCTTGCTGTCACAACGCCGTCAAAAGTTTCCATTAACACTGCAAAAAAATTTATTGAACTCCTGAAAGATATGAAACTTCCTTTCTTTGGAGTCATTGAAAATATGAGAATCAAGAAAACTGTAAAAGAAGTTTTTGGCCAGAACTTTCTTGGCAGCATAAAGTTCGACCTCGACCTTGAAGAAGCCATAGGAAACCCGGACAAACTCATGCGCACAAACTTTTCAAGAGAATTGAGGGAAATACTTGAAAGAAAATTCAGAGTTTTTCCGTAACACTTTTTATTAAGAACGGAAGCAAAACTGTTGCATCCCCTTCTATTGTCACGAACTTTGCATCTTCCTTTATCTTGCCCCATGAAACTGCTTCCCGCAATCTTGCTCCTGAGAGGGAGCCATCCCATTCAGGCGCCGTGGTTATGTAAACTGCGTAGTCCAAACCCTCGCGGAACTGGTTCCACCAGATTGTGTGGTGCTTGGAAATTCCCCCACCAAGCATTAGTGCCCCTGTTTTTTTTGCACTATAAACTATTCTTGAAAGCTCCTGCTCATCTTTCATCAGGTTTACTGAGAAATCCTTGTGCCCATCCTGCCAGAAGAGCCACAACTGGTATCCAAAGGCGCCATCTGTTGGGCCTGGAATGAAAACCGGGATCTTGTTTTTCCATGCCCAGTAAACTATCGATTCTTCTGCTTTCTCTTCGCCCTTTATTGCCTCTCCAAATTTCCACACGAGTTCATATGTAGCCCATTCCTTTTTTCCCTCATAAATGTTTCTAAGAACCGGCTGCATCCTCTCTTCAAGAACTATGCCATAACTTTCATTTGGTATGAAGACATTTCCTTCCCTGTTCACCCCTTTCCTGTGCAGTTCCTTGTCATCCACCTCAAATGAGCCGTGATAATAATCTTTCCAAACTCTTGCAAGGTCATGGTCAAGCGTGCCGCAGGTGGTTATAACAACATCAAACATTTTGTTTTTTATCAGGTCTCTGAGAATTCCCCTGCATCCCGTGGAGACGAGGCATGCAGGAAACGATAAAAACTTAACACATTCCTTCTCCTTTAACATTCTTTCAAGTATACCTGCTCCTATCCCAAACTTCTTGGCCACGAATCCACCGGATTCCCTCATCTGTTCGGCCAATTCATTCCATTCCTTATTCAAGTCAATGTCTTTTATCGGCTCCATAATCATCACTTGAGAAGAATCTTATAAAAATTTAACTTTGCTCCTTTATTTCAAGGGATTTCAGGATTTCATCCACTTCTTTTCTGTGTTGCCTGAGATTTTTGAGGACATTTTCTATCAGCCAGTTTGTGTTCTCATTTTTAATCCTTGCCCATTTTTTGCAGAGGTTCAGTAAAAATTCCGGGTCTTTCCTGCCTATATTTTTGAGCACTTTGAGCACAGATTTTTTCACATAAGCGGATTGGTCTTTCTTAAGAATTTCGAGAACAGGCAGAACCTTTTCCGGCTCTTTCTTTGCCAGTTCCCTTAAACCCTCTATTGAAACTCTTCTTACGTTTGAGTCTCCGTCTCTGGCCCATCTCATCATCTCTTCCAGAATTTCTTGGGGCCGGCTCTTTCCTATCTCCGCTATTGTAAGGGCTGCCATGTCACGGACATTCTGGTCATAACTCTTTGCCATGGTTTTTATTTCTATGAAAACAGAGTTTGGATTGTCAATTCCCTTCTTGACAATTCCTCTCACTTCAGAAACCTTTGAGACCATAATCTCAATAGAACTTCAAAGGATTTAAACTCTTATATGAGGTTGCTTAGAGCTCTCAAAATGGTTCTTGCCGCAAGGCTGGATGTTGGAGTGTTCAATATTTTGGATGAAAGCTCCATTATATCCATCCCTATAACTTTTTTCTTGAAAATCCTGTCTATGATTCTGAAAACTTCAGAAGGTGAAAGCCCTCCCGGCTCATGAAAGCCAGTCTCTGCTGCGTAAGAAGGGTCAAAAACATCCATGTCTATCGTCAGGTATACGGGCTCCTTTATTTTTTTCAGATCTTCCTTCACAAGGAATTTTTTAAAGTGCCTTTCTTCCTGTTCATCCCAGCTTCTTGCACCAATCTGCACCAGATTAAATCCCTCGTTTGATGCGTAATATGCCCAGGTGTTGTGGGCATATTTTTCCTTTTCTCTTTTCACAAGGTCCCTGTGCGCATCCAACTGGACAACTGTTTTCGGCTTCAGGGACTCGATTATGGGCAGGGTCATGAGATGCTCCCCTCCCATGAAAACAGGGAAAACCTTCTTATTTATCCTCAGGATTGATTTTATTGTATCCTTTAACCTGAATGCCGTTTCCTCATAATCCCCAAAAACTACATCCAGGTCCCCAAGGTCGCAGATTTTCAATTCCCTGAACGGATTTTTTCTCCTCTCAGGAAGATATGTTATTATGTTCTTCAGGGACTGCCGTATGAGCAGGGGCCCGAACCTCTGGTTGCTCACGGCCCCGGCCGTAGAGTCAAAAGGCACGCCAAGAAAACAAACATCCGCCTCTTCCAGCGGATACTCAGGAACAAAACTCTTTGAAGCATAAAGCAGCTCAGTCATACACAAATTTTAACAAATCTTAAATAAAAA
>CAYYYO010000042.1:0-4453 GCA_964476295.1 uncultured archaeon
CAATACCTTCAACATCTGAAAAAATATCGATCCATGACATACCAAATGGGGGCAAGAGTACACCGTTTGCAGCTTTATCTTCCAGACAATTTCCCTTTGTTATTTTCAAATTAATTAGATCACCAACACTCAATTCATAATTTGGAAAACTACCGCTAAGTATCATTTTTTGACCAGAAATTTCTGAAACGATCTTTTTATCCTGAATTTCTACAACAGCATTTGTATCTCCCAAGTTACAGAGTTTTTTCCCATCATATAACCAGCCACTAGTAACAGCTTGAAATTTATTTTTCTCCAATTCTCTAAGTACCATTTCTTTATTATTAAATAACATTTTCTTTCCATGTTTTCTGAAGATAAGCAACATGAATTGCACCGGTCTTTTTCCGTTTCTGCCGAAGAAAAGAGACCACCAGTATTCCTTTCCTAAAGGTGGCAAAGTTTCATATCTATACATTACATGGTCTAACAATGCTTTGCTTGCATTCGAATTGTTTATAGAAGAAAGTGTTCGCATAAGTTCATACGTTTTCCAAATCCCTTTAATTCTATCAACGTCAATCATTTTAATCACCACAATATGCCTGTACTGTGCTCAGCATTTCCTATGCCATCGCCCAAATCTGAAAGTGCTAAATTTGTTTTTGGGCTGTTGAATTTGAACCTTGTTATTCTCGCCGGATACTGCCTGTAATTGAAGTTCAGGGGAATAAGACCAAGCTTTTTCTTTCTGAATTCCCATGTTGTTTTTGAATAAGTTTCAACTAAAAATTCTATTGTTTTTTCCTCATTTCTTGCCATTATATGAAAAGTTGGTAACGGTTTTCCAATTTTTTTAACTGTAATATTATTAAATCTGTGGAGCGTTTTTCCATCATAAAAAGAAACATCCTTTTTTATGGATTTGCCTAAGAGATGAGGATTGAAATATGATAAACATGCGCCATCTTTAAAATGGAAGATTCCCCAGTACCAAGGGACCGCCGGACCTTTTAAGAAAACTTTTTGAAAATAAGCGCTCCCTTCTGAAATTTCTCCATTGATTGAGGCTTTCAGCTTTAGCTTGTTTATTCCAATCATGTCATAACCCAGTCCGAAATATTTATGCTCTTTTTCCCAGGGAGATATAAACCTGTTAGCGTCATTCAGCAGGGTAGCTTCAAATTTCATCTTATCTTCCACAGTTATATGAAAAACACCTTCGTTAAATTGAAACGATGTGTTGAGTGAAGATGTAATTATGCCAGATTTATCCCGATTTATTTTTACTCTGCTCAACAGAAGATTATCGTGCATTTTTGATCCATCAAAATACCACGCAGCTACCCCTCCATCCAGCGAGCCATCTTCCCTTAGTATTTTCTTCGTCTCCATTCTCATTCCGTTGCACTTTACGATGTCATTCCTTGCCGACCATAAAATTGCCACTTGCCTTGGTTTTTCTGGATTCGTCGGGTTTTCAAAGAAAAACAGCCAGAACCACCATATCCAGTCATTTTTTCCAAAAGAAAGGTTTTTCAGATCAAATATTTTTTGAATAATTTTCTCATCATTTATATGCCTCATTTTTTCACCTGGTTGTATATACAGCCAGGGTCAGGAGCCATATAATCTCCAAAGTAATTGTAAGCCCTCGCCCTGCAGCCTCCGCAATAGTAGCGATAATCGCATTTTCCGCAGTTAGGTTTCAACAAATCTTTATTTCTCAAGTCCTGGAAAACTTTATTATTGTTCCACAATTCTTCAAAGTCATCATTTTTAATGTTCCCGAGAGTCAAAGGAAAGAACACGCACGGTTCAATATTTCCCTGCGGCCTTATGGCGCAGTAGAATCTTCCGGCGCCGCACCCACCGATGAACTCCGCCAAATTTACCAGCTTCCCTTTTAATTTCAATGTATAAAAATGCGTTGGAACAATTTTCTCCTCTCCAAATTCTCTTTGCAGAGCAACCCTGGCGAATTGGGGCGCGGTGGTTAAAACATTAACCTTGCTTGTTTTCAATTTCTCCCACAACATTTTCAGCAGTTCTTCTCTTTCTTCTGGCGTTAAATCGGTTTCCTTGATGGAATCCCCCCTTCCAACTGGAACAAAATTATATGCCATGAACCAGTTCACTCTTAATTCCTCGCAAAGGTCAATTATTTCTGGAATTTGCCTGTAATTGTAGTGGGTGGCAGTTGTTGAAATATTCACAAAAAAGTCTTGCTCCACGCAATTCTTTATTCCTCTAATAGTTTTTTCAAATGCCCCCGGAATTCCCCTAAATTCATCGTGAGTTTTTGCATCGGCACCGTCTAAAGAAATTTGAACGAATTGCACCCCCGACTTTTTCATTTTTTTCGCCTTCTCTTTCGTTATCAAGGTCCCGTTTGTAGCCATCGCAACGTAAATTCCTTTATCTGCCGCATATCTGGATAGTTCGAATATATCAGGCCTGACCAAAGGCTCCCCTCCAGAAAAGGCAATTATCGGCACTCCTGCCCTGTCCAGATTATCTATCGCCCGCTTTGCCTCTTCGGTGGTGAGCTCGTTTGGTAGAGGTTTTCCAGCCGTTGCATAGCAGTGCTTACATTTCAAATTGCAAGCATAGGTAATATCCCACACAACCAAGAACGGGGCACCGGGAACGAAAGGGCGTTGAATCCCAAATTTTGCCACACCCCGCAAAACATTGGCTAACCCCTTCCTCCAGTAAGGCTCGCTAAATTTTTCCTTCATTTCTTCTTCAGAAATACCGAATGCCTTCCCTCCAGTTTTCAAAATTCCAGCCAACGCCTTTTCAGCTGCTTTGCATTTCCAGCAGGCATCCTCTCTTTGCCGAGTCCATAATTCTAACGCCACCTCTAATCTATTCTTTTGGTCTTTCTCGCACCAATTAGAAATGGAAGAAATCAATTCTCTCGTAACTGGATTTCCAATTGTAGATTTCAGAATTTGAATTGCGGCTATTGTCCCTATCTTTTTATCTTCCATTTTAATCACCATAATATGAACATAATTTTACATATATATGAATTATTTATAACATATATAAAGTTTTAGAAAGTCGGACAAAAAAGTAAAACCTGCCTTGAAAAATCGAAATGTTTAGTGAACCCTCCCCACCCTAAAGGGTGGGGCTTCCCTCTGGGTTATTGATCCTTCATCTCACAGGCTAAAGCCATGGAGAATTTTGATTGAGATTAACAGGTACAAGGCAAAGTATGGAATCGTGATATCAAACACTAACGATGTTAAAAAAGAAAACAATATAATCTACATACCCATAGCATTCTTTTCATTTGTGTAGGTGGGAAATAAATTTGGTAAACATAAAGGAAAATATTAAATAAATGATAACTTTAAATATCAATTGATATTATAAAATATCATATGAGAAGAAAAAATATCAAAAAGGTAATAAAGGAATATTTTTTTGTTAATCCTACCTCTAAACTAAGAGTCAGACAAATAGAAAAAAGCTTAAAATTGCCTTTGCCATCTGTCATAAGGTATTGTAATGAACTGGAAAAAGAAAGATTATTGGCAAAAATCAAAACCGGAAATATTGTTTTCTACACAGCAAACAAAGGGGATGAAAAATTTACTTTGGAGAAAAAATTTTTTAATTTAAAATCTCTTTATGACTCAGGATTAGTTAACTTTTTAAGAACAGAGTTAAGCAATCCAGTAATTGTTGTTTTTGGTTCTTATGCTAAGGGAGAAGATATTGAAAATAGCGATATTGATTTATACGTTGAAACTCCTTCAAAGAAAAAAATTGATTTAAAAAAATATGAAAAGAAATTGAATAGAAAGATACAGCTCATGGTTCATAAAAACCTGAGAGAAGTTGGAAACAATCATCTGATCAACAACATAATAAATGGGTTTGTATTAAATGGATTCTTGGAGGTATTGAAATGAAAGACTCTTCCTGGAATGATTGTATAGAAAGCAATTCTGCTAAAAAGATTACTCCGGATATAGAAAGGGCAAAATCTCTTACAGAAACTGCAATAGAAAGAATAAATCTAATTAAGGAAACGAATGAGAAAAATTGCAATTTTGTTTTTGAAGATTATTATACTTCCTTAATTGAACTTCTACAAGCCCATGCCTTCAGAAATGGATTTAATATATTGAACCATCTATGTATCGGATATTACCTAAGAGATTTTCTTAAAAGGGATGACCTATTTGTTTTATTTGATGATGTTAGATATAAAAGAAATTCTTTAACTTACTACGGAAAAAGAATGAACTTTGAAGTTTGTAGAGAGGCAATTAAAAAATGTAAATCTATTATAAAGGGAATTGAAAAACTTAAACATTAAACTTAAGAATTCTTCTCAGGAGTGTTTGTTCACGACCAGCCCTTCCGCAATCCCGATTATTTCATTGAAGTCCTTTCGGTTTGGCCTGTACTTTGCAAATTCCACGAGGCCGCAGAGGCTCAAGCATCTCTG
>CAYYYO010000043.1:0-4347 GCA_964476295.1 uncultured archaeon
AAATATTTTTATAGGCAGGTCCTAATTATTAATATGCCCCAGAAAGTTTTTCTGACCTTCTTATTTCTCTTCTTAGCATGGGTTATGATTGCAGGATTTGATGCTGAGGAAATTATTCTGGGTTCAATAGTTTCTTTCATTATATCTATCCTGTTGAGCAGGGAGTTTATAAAAGGTAAGATTATTCAAAAATTTAACCCAAGGAGATGGATAATGTTTTTAGTTTACATAATCGTGTTTTTGAGTGCTGAAATTTACTCCCATTTAGAGCTTGCAATGAGGATTTTTTCTGGGAAAACTGATGACGGAATTTTTGTTCTTAAATCAAGATTCAAAGATCCTGTTGCCCTCACAACTCTTGGCAATTCAATAACGCTTACGCCAGGAACCCTTACTTTGGATGTTAAGGGCAATAAGCTGGTAACCTACAGAGTGAGCAGAAGTTCGGAAAGAATGATGAAGATATTTGAAACATTTCTGGAAGGTGTTTTTAAATGATAGAATATATACTCCTCATCGCAGGAATTTTGTGTCTGATAAGAGTTGTTCTTGGACCGACAATATACGACAGAATTGTAGCTATAGATACATTTCTTGTTCTAGTAATAGGTATCATGGTTCTCTGGTCGCAGGAAAATCCCATTTACATAGATATAGCCATAGTTTTTGCTGGATTAAACTTTGGCTCCACACTGATTTTTTCAAAATATTTGAAAGGTGAGAAAATTTGGTCATGATAGAGTGGATTCTGCTGGTGCCGGCAGCGTTTGGCATTGTGGGAGCAATAGGAATCCTCAGACTTCCAAATGTTTACACAAGAATATTTGCCTCAACCCTCTGTGCCATAGGCTGCACGTCCCTTCTCACCTTAATCCTTGCTATTAAGAACTTCTATTCAATTCTTTCAATGAAATATTTCTTCCTCCTGTTCCTGCTGTTACTTACATCTCCCACGGCCTCGCATGCAATAGCTAACGCTGCCTACAAGAAAAAAGTTGATTTGAAAAGGAGGAGAAAAAAATGATAGATTTCATATTGCTTATTGTGATGGCATTCCTGTACCTTATGGTTGTGAGGGAAAGGGATTTGCTGAAAGCAGTGATTTATCTCGCGGCCTCAAGTTTCTCTTTGACATTGATTTTTCTCTTTTTAAATGCCCCTGATATCGCTATAACACAGGCCGCTGTGGAAGTTGTGCTTGTGACAGTGATTTTTGTAGTAACGATAGAAAAGACAAGGAGGTTGGAGGAATGAACAAACCGGTTTTTCTTATATCCTTAACTCTGCTGGCAGTTTTTATTCTTTTCACTCTTTATCTGCCGGCATTTGGCTCCTTTGATAATAAAATATCGAACTACTACATAAAAAATACTCTGAAAGATACAGAGGCGTCAAACTCCGTTTCAGCAATAGTGTGGGATTACAGGGCATATGATACGTTGGGAGAGGAAACAGTTCTTTTTACAGCAACCCTCGGAATATACGCTTTATTTAGAAGATACAGGAAGGGGATAAAGAAAAAACCCATAAAAATATTTTCCTGAGGTGGAGAAATGACCGTAATAAAAGAGACAACAACAAGAATTTTGCTTCCTTTCCTTTTGCTTTACAGCATTTACATAATAACACACGGTCACCTTACCCCCGGAGGTGGTTTTCAGGGAGGGGTTCTCCTCGCATCTTCTATAATTCTTGTATGCGTGGTCTATGGATTAAAAAAAGCAGAGCATATAATAAAGGAAAAAACTTCTCATAGGGTTGAGGTGCTGGCTGGGGTGACCCTTGCTTTTTTGGTTGTCTTTGAATTCTTTATAAGAAAAAGTCTTATCATGACGGAATCTGTCTTTAAAGTATGGAGCGGAGGGGAAATAATGATTTTAAATGTCGTTGGAGGTATGATGGTTGTGACGGCTTTCCTTCTGATATTTTATTCAATGGTAAAGGAGCGGTGAAAGAAAATGATTGAGTATGTATTCGGCACAATTTTTATCCTTATTGGAATTTTTTGCTTGGTTGTGAAAAGAAATCTCATAAAGAAAATAATGGGACTGGGAATAATAACTGCAGGAATCCATCTGCTTCTCATCACGGTTGGCTACAGGAAAAATAGCATACCTCCTATAATAACGCCAGAAAATCTTCTTACATTTTCTCAATACTCAGTCGATCCGCTTCCACAAGCTCTTGTCCTCACTTCCATAGTAATAGACCTTTCTATCACAGCTCTTGCCCTGTCCATGGCAATAAAATTTTATGAAAAGAACAAAACTTTGGATACAGAAAAAATGGAGGAGTTATTTGGATGACGCCAATTTACGTTCCGCTTGCAGTGCTTTTGGTGGCTGGATTCATAACGCCTCTTATTGGCATAAGGTTCAAACTTTTTAGAAGAGCTTTTGTGGTTTCTGCCCTTTTATTTTCATTCTTTTTCTGGGTTTCTTTTTTCCCTCACGTTTCAATCAAACCTTTGGTTTACAATATGAACCTATGGGAACCTCCCTTCGGTATAACCCTTGTTGTTGACTCCTTTTCTTTATTTTTCTTAATTTTGATGTCTGGCCTTAGCTTAATAATTTCCCCCCTGATAGAGAAGTTTGTTTCAGAGAGAAGGTCAGAGTTTTACTCTCTTTTTCTCCTCATGAATGTAGGCATGACGGGGGTTCTGATAACGGGAGACCTTTTCAACCTTTTTGTTTTCACTGAAATCATGGTAATAAGTTCTTATGCGCTTGCAGCCTTTGA
Organism: uncultured archaeon; assembly: GCA_964476295.1. Lineage (GTDB taxonomy): Archaea > Aenigmatarchaeota > Aenigmatarchaeia > PWEA01 > JAGHBM01 > JAGLWW01. The sequence continues at coordinate 2,743 of CAYYYO010000043.1, forward strand.
GAGAAATAAGAAAAGCATAGAGGCAGGATTAAAATACCTTATAGTGGGAGGGTTTGCCACATCTCTCATACTTCTTGGAATATCCCTTGTTTATGGGATTACAGGAACATTGAATATGGCAGACCTCATCTCAAAAATTTCTCTTGGAGAAGCGGTTGTTCCACTGGGGTTGATTTTAACAGGTTACCTGATGGAGGTCGGGATGTTTCCTTTTCATTTCTGGAAGCCCGATGTTGTGGAGGGGGCTTCCTTTCCTTTGGCTGCCATGATTGTTTCTGCTTCAACATCTGTTGCGGTTTATGTCATTATGAGAATTCTTTTTATTTTCGGTATTCTTGAGGTGAACTATCTCCTGATGGCTCTTGCCATCTTTTCCATGGTTGTGGGGGCTTTCATGGCCCTGGTTCAGGATGACCTCAGGCGGATGCTTGCATACTCCTCAGTTTCGCAGATGGGTTATGTGCTCTTTGCCCTGAGTTTGGGCCCCGTGGGATTTTTCGGTGGATTGTTCCATATAATCAATAATGCCTTTTTGAAGATGCTTTTGTTCCTGATAATCGGCTCCGTAATATTCAAATACAAGAAACCGGTGAACATGCCTGTAACCGGGGCATGCTTCCTGCTGGCCTCTCTTGGCATAGCGGGAATTCCTCCCTTGAACGGGTTTGCAAGCAAGTTTTTGATTTATGAAGCTGGATTCAGGAGCGGATTTATCCTACCAACTCTGGTGGCAATAATAATTTCTGTTGTGACTTTGGCGTACTACCTCAAGGCATTCGGAAAGCTTTTTTCTGGCTCAGGGAAGAAAGTTAAGGAAGAGAAGGAATTCCTTATACCCATTCTTGTCCTTACAGCATTCTGCATAATTATTGGCATTTTCCCGGACCTTGCTATTCAAGTTCTTCGGCTTGTTGTAAATGATTTATTAGGGAGGATGAATTACTATTGTTTAGTGTTTGGTTGTTAGGTGAAAAAATGAAGGAAAGAGAAACAGAGATGTATCTTTGCGGGGAGGAATATGATGAAAAGTATAAGCTCAGCACGGACTATCTGTTTGAAACAGTTTCCAGCTTTTTCAACCTGAAGAAACTTCGCAAGTTCCATTCCGGCAACCTGAGTTCATACCTTTACTGGCTTGTCCTTGGAACAGTTTTCATAATACTTTTCCTGGTGGTTTTATGGGCCTAAAAGATTACTCAAGGAAGAAAAGTCCGTGGATAATTCACTTTTCCTGTTCGGGATGCAACGGCTGCACCATTGAGGAACTTGCTGCTTTAACCCCCAGGTATGATGTTGAAAGGTTTGGCGTCCAGTTCCGCGGCTCCCCGAGGCATGCTGACATACTGATTGTGGACGGGACAGTGAACAAAAAAGTTGCTCCCCGTTTGAAAAGAATTTATGAGCAGATGGCCGAGCCAAAGGTTGTTATGGCTGTTGGCGCCTGTGCCACGGGGCTTGGGGTTTTCAGGGGAAACTATGGACTGGATGGTCCGCTGGATAGGGTACTTCCCGTGGATGTTTATGTTTCTGGGTGCCCGCCAAAACCGGAGTCGATAATAGATGGCCTGCTTAAGGCAGTGAAAATACTTGGTGAAAAAAATGAAA
>CAYYYO010000044.1:0-4337 GCA_964476295.1 uncultured archaeon
ACAGCAATTGCAGCGGCACAGCCGTAAGTTTCCCATTTTACATCTTCTATAATCCCGTCTTTAACTTTTATATAAAACCACAGAACATCCCCGCATGTGGGGTTCCCTACTTTTCCCACGCCGTCTGGATTTTTCATCCTGCCCTGGTTCCTCGGGTTCTTAAAGTGGTCCATAACAATTTTCGAGTACATGTTATTTACCCAACGGAGAAATTTTTCTTAACCTTTCTACAATTCCGGGCAGCACTTGTATGACCTTTTCAACATCTTCTTGAGTGGTAAACCTGCCCATCGTAAGTCTCAGGGAGCCGTGGGCTTCTTCCGGTTTCAATCCTATTGCTGTAAGAACGTGAGATGGCTTCAGGGATTTGGAGGAGCAGGCCGATCCGGTGCTTGCCTCTATTCCTTTTTGGTCCAAAAGTAGTATGAGAGATTCGCCTTCTATGAATCGGAAGCAAAAATGAACATTGCCCGGTAACCTTTTTTCGGGATGTCCATTTAGCCAGCAATCTGGAATCTTATCTATCTCTTCAATAAGTCTTTTCCTGAATTTTAGAAGTTTTTTGGTTTCCGGTTTCATCTCTTTTATACAAAGTTCCAAGGCCTTTGTGTAGCCTACTATGCCTGCTATGTTTTCAGTTCCTGAGTGCATGCCATGTTCATGCCCCCCACCATGAATGATCGGTTCAATCTTAGTCCCTTCTTTTATGAATATTATTCCAACTCCTTTTGGGCCGTAAATCTTGTGCCCAGATGATGATAAAATGTCGATATGCTTCAGGGAAACTGGAATTTTTCCAACACTCTGAACAGCATCCGTGTGGAAGTACACCCCTCTTTTCCTGCAGATTTTCCCTATTTCTTCTATTGGTTCTATAGTTCCTATCTCGTTGTTTGCATGCATTATCGAAACAAGAATAGTATCCTCTGAAATGGTCCTTTCCACACTCGCTGGGTCAACCATTCCATACTTGTCAACAGGAAGATACGTCACGCGAAAACCCTGCTTTTCCAACCATTCGGCAGGATGAAGAACTGCATGATGTTCTATCTGCGAGGTTATAATATGTTTCCCTCGATTCTTGTTTGCAAGGGCTATTCCCTTGAGTGCCATGTTGTCTGATTCAGTCCCACCTGAAGTGAAAAATATTTCAGATGGCCTCGCACCGAGGAGTTTAGCAACTTTTCTTCTGCAGCTCTCCAGGACAGCTTCGGCCTCCTGACCAACAGAATGAAGACTGGCAGAGTTTCCAAACTTCTCCGTAAAATAAGGAAGCATAGCTTCAACTACCCGCGGATCCACGGGAGTGGTGGCGGCATAGTCCATATAAATCTTATCCATACAATTACCGTATCAGTATATATAACATTGTTATATTTAAATATTCTACTATAAATTTTTTCTCTTCTCACATACTTTTATGAAAGAACTTAAAATAAAAAAAATCAAAAATGGGACTGTTATAGATCACATCTCCCCCGGAAATGCTCTTTTTGTATTGGATATACTCAATGAACCTTCTGTTGGAAATGTTGTAAGTCTTGCAATGAATGTAAGCAGCGAATTTTTGGGTAAAAAAGATATAGTAAAGATAGAGAACCGAGAACTTAACCCAAAAGAAGTAAACAAAATCTCTCTCATAGCGCCGTATGCCACAATAAACATAATTGAAGAATATGAAGTTGTTGAAAAATATAAAGTAGAACTTCTTCCTCAGTATAAAGACATACTGAAGTGCCCCAATCCAAGCTGCATTACAAACATGAAATATCCTCTCGGCAACAGAGAGCCAATAAAAACTATTTTTGATTTAATAGAAAAGGATCCCATTACTCTGAAATGCCATTATTGTGAAAGGTTTTTGGAAAATGATATCTACAAATATCTTAAATGATTTTTAAATTGCCGAGACAAATAATTCTTATGCCAAAAAGAGTTATAATCATGGGAGCGGCCGGTCGCGACTTCCACAACTTCAACGTGCTTTTTCGCAACAATCCTCACTACAAAGTTGTTGCCTTCACAGCTGCACAAATCCCGGAAATTGATAATAGAATTTATCCACGAGAACTTGCAGGCAAACTTTATCCCAAAGGTATCAAAATTTATTCTGAAGAAGAACTTCCTAAACTCATAAAAAAATACAAGGTAGATGAAGTTTTTTTCTCTTACAGCGATGTTTCTTACGATTATGTTATGGAGAAAGCATCCTTAGTTCTTTCCTGTGGGGCAAACTTATGCATGGCCGGTTACCGTTCCACTGCCTTGAAATCCTTAAAACCAGTTATTTCAGTTTGTGCCGTCAGGACCGGTTGCGGGAAATCCCAGACAACAAGAAGGGTTTGTGAAGTTCTCAAATCCTATGGGCTCAAACCGGTGGTGCTCCGCCATCCAATGCCTTACGGCGATTTGAAAAAGCAAATTGTCCAAAAATTCTCTTCCTATGAAGACCTTGTTAAGTACGACTGCACAATAGAGGAAAGGGAAGAATACGAACCGCACATAAAGGAGGGCAACACAGTTTATGCCGGCATTGACTATGGAAAAATTTTAAAAAGGGCAGAAAAAGAAGCCGATGTTATAGTATGGGACGGAGGGAACAACGACTTTCCTTTCTTACTTTCTAACTTGCATATAGTTGTAACAGATCCGCACAGGGTTGGCCATGAATTAAAATATTATCCAGGAAAGGCAAATCTGATGATGGCAGACGTGGTTGTGATAAACAAAGAGAACACATCTTACGAGGAGGATATAGAAAAATTAAAGGAAAACATAAAAAAGATTAATTCAACCGCAGTTATAGTGGATGCCAATTCTCCGGTATATGTTGAAGATCCCATGGTGATAAAAAACAAAAAAGTTCTGGTAATAGAAGATGGGCCCACCTTAACTCACGGTGACATGCCGTTTGGGGCAGGCTACATAGCTGCAGAAAAGTTTGCAAAGAGAATAATCGATCCAAGGCCCTACGCAGTTGGCTCCATAAAGAAAACTTTTGAAAAGTATCCGCACCTTGAAAAAGTTTTGCCGGCTGTAGGTTACAGCAGAGACCAGATAAGAGAATTGCAGGAAACAATAAACAGGGTTCCGTGTGATGCTGTTGTAATAGGAACCCCCATAGACATATCCCGCTTTATGCTAATAAACAAGCCGCATACTCGGGTTTTCTATGAACTTGAAGAAATTGGAACGCCAAACCTGAAAACTATAATAAGAAAATTTCTCCAAAAGAAAAAAATTATATAAGTAATTTTATTTTCTCTGTTCCATATTCTTTAATTTCATTTTCTAAGTTTCTTATAACACTTTTTGGAGGACACGCTTTTTTAATTACAAGTGGAAGCAAATTTTTTGCATCAGATAACGAATAATACGGAATACCTGCTTTAAGCATAGCATCTTCAACACTCATTTCCTTTTCATATTTTTCTCCAGTTACTTTCTCAAACATTTTTTCATAGCTTTCAACTATTTTTGCATCATCTTTTCCAGGTATAGGGGTCCTTTCCATTCTATTGGTTAAACTTATGACACCTATAACATCGCTTCCTGTTTCTCTCAAATTTTCTAAAGTTTCAAGAGCAGAAAATCCTGTAGTTGTCACGTCTTCCAGTACAACAACTTTTCCCTTTGGCTCTCCTACAAAATATCTGTCTTTGGGAATTCCATGTTTCTTTGGTTTGCCACGTCCCATAGGTAGCGGATGACTGCCTTTTCCATAATTATCAGAAAGGGCTGCATACTTGTACTGTGTAAGTATCCCCAATCTTGTTGCTCCTTCAGGTACACCATAAAAGCAATCCGGTTCAAGTTCACAATCTTCTGCATAATCCAAAACAAACTGAGAAATCTGATCCATAAGAAAAACATCATTAACCCTCCAGTTAACATACCAGCTTGATTTTCTCCTAGAGCTAAGTTTAATTGGCTTTTCCCTTATTTTAATAATATTCTTTTCAAGAACAAACTCATTAAACTCTTCCTGATTAAAAATCATACTTATCACCTTTATAAGCTAGGAGTTAAACTATTTATCCGAGAAATCATTTACTAAATGCCCTTATTATATCCTGTCTTGCAACTATGCCCACAAGTTTGCCTTTCTTGCTCAAAATAGGAACTCTTTTTATCCCATTTTTATGCATAATTCTTGCAACTTTTACAATGCTGTCCTCCGGTTTGGCTGTAATAACATCTTTAGTCATAAAATCTTGGACTTTGAATTTTTTCATAACCTGCATTTCTTTTTCTATCTCATCCATGCCTCTCCTGCTCTTCAATCCAGCCAGTATCAAAAGGAAGTCGGGGCTTGAAGAAAAGTGTATCTTTGGTGT
>CAYYYO010000045.1:0-4249 GCA_964476295.1 uncultured archaeon
GTAAAGGGAAAGAAGAGACTTACATGCATAATAAATGTAAGCAACAAAATCGTGGGCAATGGGGAGATTGGGCTTTATGAATGCGTTGCAGAAAAACTGGGTGTGGTAACAGGAGATGCCGTGGAGATAGAACTTCAGATGGAACCAAAAAGCGTGAAATACATAAAGGATAAAGTTGAAGGGAAAACGCTTGGTTATAAGGAGATAAAGCAGATAGTCATAGACACTATAAACAGGGACTTAACAGATGTAGAACTTGCTGCTTTCGTCACTGGATTGGATATAAATGGAATGACAATGGACGAAGCTGAATATTTATCGAGGGCCATGGTGGAGACATCCAAGACCCTGAACTTTGGAAAAAATGTTTATGACAAGCATTCGCTTGGCGGCATTCCCGGTAAGAAAGAAACCTTGCTTGTAGTTCCCATAGTTGCTGCAGCAGGTCTAATCATACCAAAAACATCCAGCCGGGCAATAAGCTCACCCGCAGGAACAGCTGACATTGTTGAAACCATAGCTGATGTAGAATTTGATCTTGATGAAATAAGAAGAATTGTCAAAAAGTGCAAGGGTTGTATGGTGTGGGGAGGCGCCGTGAATCTGGCCCCGGCAGATGACATCTTTGTAAAAATAGAATATCCGCTTAAGATAGACCCGTTATTTCTTCCTTCAGTTATGAGCAAAAAGAAGGCGGTTAATGCAAAACATGTTGTTATAGATATACCTACAGGGAGGGGCGCGAAGATAAAGACATTCATGGAGGCGCACAAAATTGCTGAAGAATTTATAGAACTTGGAAAAAGACTGGATATGGAAGTGCGCTGTGCAATAACACATGGAGAACAGCCAGTGGGACATGCTATTGGACCTGCTTTGGAGGCAAGGGAGGCATTGGAAACTCTTATGGGAAAGGGGCCAGAATCTTTGATCAGGAAAGCAGTTGGCCTTTCAACAATAATATTTGAAATGGCAAGAAAGAAAGACCCGGAAAAACTTGCGGAAAGAATCTTGAAGTCAGGAAAGGCAGAAAAAAAGTTCAGGCAAATAATAGGGGCACAAGGTGGAAACCCGAAGCTGAAGCCAAAAAATATTCCAATAGGAGAGCATAAGTTTGTTGTAAAATCCAACAAGAAAGGGAGAGTTTTCTGGATAAGAAATGACCAGATTATAGAGCTGGCAAGAAAGTTGGGTGCACCGAAGGATAAGGGAGCGGGCATCCTTCTGAACAAGAAAATTGGATATCCAGTTAAGAAGGGTGAAATTTTATTCACTATGCATGCAGAGAGTGAAAAAAGGTTGGAACATGCCATTAGATTTCTGAACCATGCTGAGCCGATAAAAGTAAGAGACAGTGTGTCGCATGAAATGATTATTGATGTAATTCCGTCAAAGAGGCATACCTACAAGAAAAGGTTTATAATAGAAAGGTAAAGGGGTTATGCCATTAAAGGCATCATTGAAATTACTAGTGCTAATGCTACGATTATTAATAGCGCAATCACTATAACTCCTGGCAACAGCCATATCGCTATTGCTTTTCCTGTACTCACCTTATGGACCTGTTTCAGTGCAAGCGTTAAAAGGTATAGACCGTAAATTCCCACCAGTAAACTTATTATTGGTCCTATGATTGGTATCGAGAGCAATATAGTTTGTATTACTATTAGAGGTGACTGGTATAAAGCTATAAGGTAGGATTGTTTTGTAAATGTTCCCTTTCCTCCTAAAACCACTGCAAATAAGTAAAGTATTCCTGAAGTTATGAACCAAGATACCAAGTAAACAATAGGAAATGTTACAATGCTGAGAACGAATCCCATTACTCCAACTCCTGTTCCCATAATTCCTGCTCTTAAGCCTTGCATATAACCGGCTGTAGAAAAACCTGACATTATCAAGAGTCCGTAAAAAAATCCCGCTACAACACCTGCAATTAAAATGTTCAATGCGCCTAAAGTTAAGTCACTTTTCTTTTCCTGTTTTTTGAATGTTTTTACTGGATTTACTAAAACCTCCTTCCATAATTTGAAATCTATTTTGCACATAATTAAGTTTGGAATAAAATGATTTATAAAGATTATTTATGGGTGAAGTAACAAATCCAAGGTTCTTTTGAATCAATTCTGCAAAAGCCAAATCTTTCGAATTGAACTATTTCATCAACTTTTGTTCTGGAGAAATCTGGCTCTGCAATTCCATTTATCTCTGAGGCATCGCTCATTATAATTTTTATTGGAATGTTTTTCTCTGAGACCCAGTGTATTTTCGGGATAGGTTTAATCTCGGTGGAGGTTACTTTGGAATTTTTGTCAAGAATCACATTGCAAAGATGGAGCAATCGTACTTCCTTTCCTTTCAGCTTTTCAAAATCTTTTTTCTCTATAAAAATTTTCTGGCTCACAGGAATTTTTCTTTTTCCCCTTTCAGGGTCGTTTGGGTGAAGAGGGGCCTCCGCCGGATCGAATTTTTGGTCTATTGTGATTTCTATGGGGTCTGAGACAAAGAAATACCTGTTTGCAACTGGGTCCACAACTTTTCTGTTCTCTGTTTCAAGTGCCTCCCACTCTATCACAGATTCGTGTTTGCTTATTCCCATTTTTAAGAGGAAGTTTTTTATGGCTTCGGGTTGGAATCCGCGCCTCTTGAGAGCCGCAAGTGTTGAAAGCCGGGGGTCATCCCAGCCCTTTATCTTCCCCTCCGCAATAAGTTTCCTTATTTCCCTCTTCGAAGAGGGCACCCCCTTAAGGTTGAAGCGGGCCTGTTCAATTATTATGGTTGGCTTGAATCCGAGAAGCTTCTGAATGTGTGCCTGAAGCTCTGCCCTCAGTTCGAATTCCTTTGACCTCACCCTGTGGGTTACCCCCCAGTGGCCGTCTGAGACAGCAGTTCCAAAATCGTAGGCAGGCCAAACGCAGTACTTGTCCCCCTGCCTTGGGTGTGGCTCCTTGGAAATCTTCAGCATGGTTGGGTCTCGCATAGCAGTATTCTTGTGCTTAAGGTCTCCCTTCAGGCGGACAACAATCTCACCTTCATTGCATTTGCCTTCAAGCATTTTCTTCCAGAGTTTCAAATTTTCCTCGGGTGTCTGTTTCCTGTGCTCGCATTCCTCACCTTTCGCTCTTTTCTCTCTCATAACCTCAACAGGACAGGAACAGAGGTAAAAATCTCCGCTACTTATCAGTTTCTCGGCATATCTGTAAAAGAGTTCAAGATGGTCTGAAATGCACACAAGTTCATCCCACTCTATTCCCAACCACCTATACCCCTCTTTATGGAGTTCGTAAAATTCATTTTTCACAAGTTTCGGGTTGGTGTCCTCGAACCTGAGAATAAATTTCCCACCATATTCTTTAGCGTAAAGATAATTTATGAGCGCTCCCTTGGCATGGCCCAGATGAGGGTAGCCGCTTGGGTCAGGGGGGAAGGCAGTAACAACTTTTCCTTCCTGGGCATTCGGTAAAGGGGGTAATCCCCTATCCTCTTTTGGTCCTACTTCCAGAGACACACCGAGTTTTTCTGCCTCTTTCTTCTGTTCTTCTACATTCATCTTGTTTACTTCAGACACAACTTTATCCACAAGGGTCTTGAGTTCTTTTATGTTTTTCTTCACTTCTGGCATCTGGGAAATAAGGGAACCTAAGACTGAACCCGGGTTGGCCTTTCCCTCATGAAGGAGAGAGTTCCGGAGAGCAAGCTCAAAAATCTTTTCCTTGATATCTTTCATGATAGAATCTTGGCTAAACAAAAATAAAAAAGTGCCAGAAATTCGACAATTTATAGAGGTAACTTTTTATATTTCCGCTTACAATTATTTAGTGACACCCCTGTGTCTTTCTCTCTTAGGGAGTAATTTGTATTGTGAGGTGATTTAGATGTATGAATCTGAAGGGTATCAAAATTCCGCAAACAGAGAATATATAAATGGATTGCATGTGATTGTAAAAGACTATGGAGGAGGAAAGGAAATAAGGATAATGAGCAGGAATAAGGAAGTGTTAGAAAGATTCTTATGAATGCTGAAAAAGTTTACAAACTTGTTAAGAAAATTCCGAAAGGGAAGGTTTCTACCTATAAGGCCATTTCAGAGGTCACGGGCATTCATCCGAGGGTTGTTGGCATGATTCTCCATAGGAATCCTGATCCTGTGTCTGTGCCATGCTACAGGATAATCCGGTCGGACGGAAGCTTGGGTGGATATAGTAGAGGAATAAGAAAGAAAATAGAGCTCCTCAGAAAAGATGGAATA
>CAYYYO010000046.1:0-4182 GCA_964476295.1 uncultured archaeon
AACAGGGTTGCCTATAAGATAAAGGATTCCACTGGAGAAATAGAGGGCAGGAGCATAAGGGCAGGGTATGAAGGCAGGGGAGTCATAAAGGGTATTATTAGAAAAAAGAAAGGAAAGCTCTATATAGAATTCTGATTTACCTTAAATCTGAGGAACGCGGCTATTCCCCCAAGGTTGTAAAGTTTCTGCCCCGACTCATGCTTTTCGGATATTATGAAAACTTCTGCTCCGCTTTGCTCTGCCTTTTCCATAATTTTTTCAAATTCCCTGATTTTCTTTTCAGACACTAAAAGCTTTTTGACTGCACCCATCTCTACAGCGCTTTCAACCTCTTTCTCCCCGTACGTAACCAAGCCATCCTTTGCCAGTTCTCCAAGAAACTCTTCAACAAGATTTGTTTCCTCCGTTATTCTCGAACCTTTTCTTACTTTTTCTATTGCCCCCCTTCTTATTATTTCTTGAACCCCTGTTTCTCCCGTATGGGAGCAGGTTTCAATTACAATTCTCTCTGAAAGCTCTGAGTCCAACTGCTTATACAAATCTTCCTTTGCAAAGCCGGGGCCGGCGAGAATTATCTTTCCCCCTTTTCTTCTAAGTATGGAAATGATTTCTCCAAAATAACCTTTAGAATCAGATTCTCCAAACTGCTTTCCGCCAGTTCTTCTTACTTCCGATATTATCTTGACTTTTTCCCCAACCTCTGCTATAGTGGCATCTCTTTCATCCATAACGCAAACTATAACTTTTTCATGCTTTATCTGACTTCTCTTGAGCTTTTCAAGCTGCCACCTTTTCCATTTTTTCTCTATTGTGATTACGGTTCCTTCTCCAACCCCGAAAGTATGGTAGGAACCAAGAGTTTCCTCAGGCCCTTCTATAATTTTTCCTGTTAACCTAAGCTTGCCGGAATACTCGTGGAATTCTTTTTTTTCAAGAATTATTTTCAGGAAAGCCGGCTTCTTTCCGCCCCTCTCTCTTTTGTCTCCACGGACAATTTCTGTGCTTCGCATGGTTTTTCCGCTTATCAAGTCCCCTTCTTCCAGGATGCTTTCCAGTTTCCATCCATCATCAGGATTCTCCAGTTTAAGAGTTATCAAACCGGACTTAAAGTCTTTTTTAAGAATCTTCAAAAAACCACCTTATCAAATATTTATAGAATGGGGTTCCTAAAATAAATTATAAGGAGGCACCCCCAATGGGAGAAACACCCGATTTCACAAAGGTATTTATAGTTGGAATCTTGTTATTCATAGGTTTTTATTTCCTGTTCGGGAACTTCCAGTTTTTTGGAGGAGGACATGGCTACAGGTTTGTTCCTTCAAAGAGATTGAACGAGACAGTAGAACCAGAAATAACTGCCCCAAAAGGCGACTTTGTGGGGACAAAGGAAGTTGAAGATTTTCGTCACATAAAACTCAACACAAAACCATTCAAGGTAAGTTACATAACTGCAAAAAAATCTTTCATAAAGCTGGAGAATCTTACCGTGAAGAACGGACTGCTTGAAATAAAAGCATACAGGAAGATTTTTTCCCTTACAGACAGCGATTTGAAAAAACTGTCTTCTGCAACCCTTTCCGGAGAAATTGAAGACACAAATTTTTATGGAAAACTTATCATAGGCCTCAATGGAAGGGAAATATTCTCCAAGGTTTTAATGCCCGGAGAAACTTTCGAGGTTCCTGTGAACAGGTCTCTTTTCCAGGAAAGGAACGAGTTTCTTGTTACTGCAGAGTCAAGCGGCTGGAAGTTATGGGCCCCAACAGTTTACATAATGAAAAATCTTGAGCTGAAGTCAGACTTTATGGGTGAGGTTTCGCAGAGCTTTGATTTCTTTGTAAAAGAAGAGGAAATGCCTGTGACTCTTGGAAGATTGGTTCTGAAGTTTGACGAAATAAGCGGAAACGGCAATTTAATGGTTTCTGTGAATGGGAAGCAGGTTTTCAACAATACTCCCTCTCAGATACAATGGATAGATTTCAACGGAAGTCTGATTGAGGAAGGTAAAAATACAATAGAAATGGTCTCTGAAAAGGATACTGAATTTACAGTAAGGAACGCAGAGGTTATAATATTCTGGAAAAGAGAGGCAAAGGAAAATCTGGAGATGACTTTTAGTCTTTCCAGCAGCCAGTACAGGAGACTGCCTGGTGAAATAAAATTCAAGATAGAAAAGGTCTTTGGCACTCCAACCTCTTTGGTGGCCACCATAGAGAATCCAGACGGTGAGATTCACTCTCTGGTGGTTCAGGGAATCCTTGAGGAGGGCAAGACAATAACCATAGACCTGCCGAAGAATTACGCAGGTGTAGGAAAGAACAAAGTGACATTTTCTGTGACAGGGTCAGGCGGCTACACCATAACAGATTTCAGGGTTGAGCTGTGATTTTATTGAATTTTATATTTCAAAATCCAAATATTTCTTATGTTTGAAAGGCTGATTGAGGAAGTCAAAAAGGATAAGGATGTTATTGCTGTTTATCTTTTTGGTAGCTATGCAAGGGGAGAAAGCCACAGGGATATAGATATCTGTCTTGTTCTCAAGCCGGTCCGTGAAAAGTACAGCAAAATTTTCCTCTCGGAAAAGAAACTTAAATATCTCAAGAACTTTGAATATGATATTCAAATTTTTCAGCAGTTGCCGCTTTACATAAGGCACAGGGTTCTCAAGGAAGGGAAGCTCCTGTATTCCAAGGGAGATGAAATTTATGATGTGGCCTTTCTGACAATCAAAGAGTATGAGGACTTTAAGCCAATTTATGAGTCATATCTGGAGGAGGTTATGAATGGATAAAGAAAGGATACTTTCAAAAATAGATGAGCTGGATTCTTATCTGCTGGAGTTGAAAGAGATAATTCCTGATAACTTTGACGATTACATGGATTTCAAGGAAAAGAGAAGGGCTTGCGAGAGACTGCTCCAGATTTCCATAGAAACTGTGATAGATATCTGTACTTTGATGCTTAAGGGTATGAAACTTGGCGTTCCTGGAGAAGAAGAGGATGTTTTTGATAAACTTGAAAAATCAAAAGTAATTACCAAAGAATCAAAGGAAATTCTAAAAGGCATGAAAGGTCTGAGGAATATACTTGTTCACAGATATGGAGAGATAGATGACGAACTGGTTTTCCAAAACCTTAAAAACAATCTCTCCGACTTCGAGAAGTTCAAAAAAGAAATTCTGGCTTTTCTGAAGTCGAAAGCCCTCTAAACCTGCCCAAGAAAATATTAAATATAACAAAATTGAATTTTTAATCAAGAACGCCCCCCAAGGTGCAGGTATGGATAAAGAAAAAATAATAAGAGAAATTCATAATTTAGAGAAGGAAAGAGATAGGGCAATAAAAGAAGGAAATGAAAGAAAGGCAGCAGAAATAAGTAATAAGATACGAAAGTTAGAAAAGGAAATTACTCCAAACGAAGAATATGAAGTAATTTTTGGAGAAAGTTACACACCGATTTATTCCCAAAGAGAAAGATTGAAAGATAAAAAAATATCTGAAGAATATGAAAGAGAGTTAAGATTTCTTGAAGAAGAAAAAAGGAGAGCAGAAGAGTGGAAAAAACAAATGAAAAGGGAAATTAAAGGAGAAAATATAAGTTATGGCAGAAGGAAATCTGAGTTAGGAAAAAAACTTATGGAGAGCAGACTGAAACAACTTAGAAGGATAACAGCTAAAGTTATGGAAGAGAATCCAAATCGGATTGAAATAGAGGAAATTACTCCAAAAACTAAAGCCAAAGAAATATTTAATCGTATTACCTCTCCAGTTGATGATTTCATAAAGAAGAAAAAATCTCCACCAGAATTTCCAAGCGAAGAAAAGTTGCCATATGAGTGCAAGAACTGCGGTTACAGATTTTCTGCATGGGATAAAGATAAGGAGGGAAATCTTGTATGCCCAAATTGTGGTGCACCTAAACTAAGGTTTTATGAGCACGGTGGCTTAAGAATAGAAAAAAAAGAATTAAAAAATTATTTTAAATGCCCTGTCTGTGGCAGTAGAGATATTAAGAGTGAAGGAGATAAATTCAAGTGTAAGAAATGTGGATATATTGGCGAACCCAAAGAATTCGTTGTGAAAAAGGAAGAACACGAAGAGGGAACCTTTTCTGAAATCATGCACTCATCTTTTACACCAGTTGCCATCGCGGCTTTCATAGGGCTTATGATACCTGTT